>NZ_JBNQTI010000193.1:0-14689 GCF_050325825.1 Kitasatospora sp. LaBMicrA B282 | reverse complement strand
CCCCCCCCCCCCCCCCCCCCCCCCCCCCCCCCCCCCCCCCCCCCCCCCCCCCCCCCCCCCCCCCCCCCCCCCCCCCCCCCCCCCCCCCCCCCCCCCCCCCCCCCCCCCCCCCCCCCCCCCCGGGCCGGGGCCGTCAGTGCTTGGCGTGCAACGAACTGGTGTGCTCGCGGATCTGTTCCTTGGTCAGGTACGCGTCGGTGTACTCGAAGTCCCGCAGCCGGGCCGGCCGGCGGGCCAGGAAGCCGATCCGGACGAAGTCGTCGCCGGCGGTGGCGTTCATCGCCCAGTTGGCGCCCACCCGCAGCTTGGCGACGTTGGTCCGCATCGCCATCAGGTGGTAGCCGCGGGCCACCAGTTGGGCCGGCACGCCGCTCATCTCCACGCCCAACGGCTTGGACACCGCGTCCTTGCCGCCCAGGTCCACCACCAGGCCCAAGTCCTTGTGGTAGTACGGCTCCAAGGGCTGGTTGCGCAGCGCGGCGACCAGGTTGTCGGCCACCTTGCGGCCCTGGCGGGCCGAGTGCTGGGCGGTGGGCGGGCAGACCGCGCCGTCGCCCTTGGCCAGGTCCGGCACCGCCGCCGCGTCGCCGAGCGCGAAGATGCCCTCGAACTGCGGCACCCGCATCTCCGCGGTCACCGCGATCCGGCCGCGCACGGTCTCCGCGTCCAGGGTGCCGATCAGCGGGCTGGCCGCCACCCCGGCGGTCCAGATCAACGTCCGGCAGGGGAGCTTGCGGCCGTCGGTGAAGGTCACCGTGGTGTCGTCCACCTCGGCCACCGAGACGCCGAGCGAGACCTCCACGCCGCGCTCCCGCAGCACCTTCATCGCCCTGGTGCCCAGGTGCTCGCCGAGCTCGGGCATCAGCTTCGGTGCGATGTCGATCAGGTGCCACTTGATCAGCCGCGGGTCCAGCCGCGGGTAGCGGTCCAGCGCCGCGGCGGTCAGCCGGTGCAGGCAGGCCGCGGTCTCGGTGCCCGCGTAGCCGCCGCCGACCACCACGAACTGCAGCCGCGACTCGCGCTCGGCCTGGTCCAGGGTGGCCGAGGCGAGGTCCAGTTGGGCGATCACGTGGTCACGGATGTAGGCGGCCTCGGCCAGCGTCTTCATGCCGCGGGCGTGCTCGGGCAGCCCCGGGATGTCGAAGGTGCGGGTGATGCTGCCGGGGGCCAGTACCAGGTAGTCGTAGGGCTCGGTGATCACCTTGTCGGTGATCGAGCGGATGATGCAGACCTTGGCCCGCGGATCGACCCCGATCGCCCCGCCCGGGATGATGTCGGTGCGGTGCAGGGTGCGGCGCAGCGAGACCGCCACCGAGGAGGGGGTGAGCACCCCGGCCGCGACGTGCGGCAGCAGCGGCAGGTAGAGCTGGTAGCTGAACGGGGCGACCAGGGTGATCTGGGCCTCGGTCGCGGCGAGCTTGCGCTCCAGCCGGCGGGCGCACTCCAGTCCGGCGAAACCGCCGCCCACCACCAGGATTCGAGGACGTTCCATCTGTCTTCCCTGTCTTCCTCCGCGATCGGCGGGGTCCGTGTGACGGGAGGCCACGTCCCGGCCACCCTCGCACGGGCCCTGAGGGCGCGCCACCGCACGGCGGACGGATGGGTAGGGTTGGCGCGTGCTTCGTGAGGTGACGGCGGTCCGCTATGTGACGCCACTGCGAGAAGGCGGCTCGATGCCGGGCCTGGTGGCGGGCGACGACCACCGGTTGTACGCGCTCAAGTGGTCCGGTGCGGCCCAGGGCCGCAAGGCGCTGGTGGCCGAGGTGCTGGCCGGCTGCCTGGGCCGGGGGCTCGGGCTGCCGGTGCCGGAACTGGTCCGGCTGGACCTCGACCCGGTGCTGGCCCGCAGCGAGCCGGAGCAGCAGATCCAGGAGCAGATGCGGGCCAGCGGCGGGCTCAACGTCGGCCTGGCCTTCCTCAGCGGCGCGCTCAACTTCGACCCGCTCTGCTTCGAGGTGGACCCGCAGCTGGCCGCCCGGGTGCTCTGGTTCGACGCGCTGATCGGCAACGTGGACCGGTCCTGGCGTAACCCCAACCTGCTGGTGGCCGACGGGCGGCTGCACCTGATCGACCACGGCGCCAGCCTGATCTTCCACCACAGCTGGTCCGGCGCGGCGAACTGGACCCGCCGCCCGTACGACGCCGGCGACCACGCGCTGCGCCGGTTCGCCGGCGACCTGGCGGCGGCCGACGCCGAGCTGGCGCCGCGGGCGACCGATCAGCTGCTCGCCGCCGCGGCGGCCGAGATCCCGGACGAGTTCCTGCTCGACGAACCCGGCTTCGCCGACCCCGCGGCGGTGCGCGCCGCCTACGTGGCGCAGCTGTCGGCCCGGCTGGCCGGGCCGCGCGACTGGCTGCCCGAGCTCTCCGCCGAGGTGACCCGATGACCGAGCAGCTGCAGGAGCGGCCCGCCGTGGAGCGGCACGACTTCGAGTACGCGCTGATCCGCGCCGTGCCGCGGGTGGAGCGCGGCGAGTGCGTCAACGTCGGGGTGCTGCTGCACTGCCGGTGGCGCGGGGAGCTGCTGGTGCGCACCCTGTTGCCGGAGGCCAAGCTGCTGGCGCTGGACCCGCGGGTCGACCTGGTGGGGGTGGGGCGGGCGCTGCACGGCATCGAGGCGGTCTGCGCGGGTGGCGCGGCGGCCGGGCCGGCGGCGGGCGACAGTCCGGGACAGCGGTTCCGCTGGCTGACCGCGCCGCGCAGTGCGGTCGTCCAGCCGGGGCCGGTGCACACCGGGCTGACCGAGGACCCGCAGGCCGAGCTGGAGCGGCTCTTCGCGCAGCTGGTGGCCTGAGCGGCTGCCGGACCGGCGGGGCGGGCGGGACAGGCGGGACAAGAGGTACGGGCGCCGGGCAGCGGGCGAACGGACCGGGACTCCGGCAGTCCGTTGCCACGGTCAACACTGGAGTAAATGAAATGTTTATGCGTACTGTGCTCTCATGGGTTCCATGAGCACCGTCGCACCCCCGGTCAGCACCCCCGCCCTGATGGAGGCGGTGGCCGCCGTCAGCGCCGCCTACTTCGTCGACTTCGCCACCGCAGCGGGTCGGCACGGCCTCAGCTCCTCGCAGGCCAAGGCGCTGGGCGTGGTGCGCGAGCCGGTGCCGATGCGGGCGCTGGCCGGCCGGCTGGGCTGCGACGCCTCCAACGTCACGGGCATCGTCGACCGGCTGGAGTCGCTCGACCTGGCCCGCCGGGAGGCCTCGGCGGGCGACCGCCGGGTGAAGATCGTCACCATCACGGACGAGGGCCGCGAGGTGCTGCTGCGGATCCGTGCCGACATGACCAAGGCGCACCGGGCGCTGGACTCGCTCACCGACGTCCAGCGCGCCGAGCTGCTGGCGATGTGCCACCAGCTGCTGCCGCTGCTGACCGACTGAGCGGCTCCGCGGCCGGCTGCCCGAGCCGAGCCGCGCCGCCTGGCCGGGTGGAGGTTCCTCCTACCCGGCGCGCCCGATTCCTGTCGGTCCCGATCATGGACGCCACCGCCGTCCGCCTGGTTGGTTGTCGCTGTCCGGAGCCGATCGACCGAGGAGCAGGCGGTGACGCACAGCTGGGGAGCCACCCTGCTGCTCGGCGGCGTGGTGCTGGCCGGAGCCTCGGTCCAGCGGATGGCCGGGATCGGCTTCGCCCTGGTGGCCGCGCCCGCGCTGGCGCTGCTGCTCGGCGCCGGGCAGGGGGTGCTGCTGGCCAACTGCGCCGCCGGGGCGATCAGCGCGATCGGCCTGGCCGGCACCTGGCGCCGGGTCAACCCGGGCGCGATGCTGCCGCTGGTGGCCGCCGCCGCGCTGGCGGTGCCGGCCGGCGCCTGGGTGGCCGGGCACCTGCCGGAGCCGCAGCTGCTCGCCTCGATGGGCGCGCTGGTCACCGTGGCGGTGCTGCTGGTGATGCGCGGCACCCGGGTGGCCGCGCTGCGCGGGCGGCGCGGTGCGCTCGCCGCCGGGGCGGCCAGCGGCTTCATGAACGCCTCGGCCGGGGTCGGCGGCCCGGCGATCTCGCTCTACGCGGTCAACGCCGACTGGACGGTGCGCGAGTTCGTGCCCAACGCGCAGTTCTACGGCCTGCTGGTGAACCTCTTCTCGCTGGCCGCCAAGGGGCTGCCCAGGCTGGCCGGCCCGGGCTGGCTGGCGGTGGCCGCCGCGCTCGGCCTCGGCGCGGTGATCGGCGCCTGGCTGGGCGAGCGGGTGCCGGAACGGCGGGCCCGCACCGTGGTGCTGCTGCTCGCGCTGGCCGGCGGCCTCACCACGCTGGGCAAGGGCCTGCTGGAGCTGTGACCGCGGAGCCGGCTCGAGCCGCGACAGCACTGGCCCCGTCGTGTCTCCCCGCTGACCTCGACTGTTAACCTTGCGAAGCGTGAGCGCGAAGCCCCAGATCCCCAATGTCCTGGCCGCCCGGTACGCCTCGGCCACCCTGGCCCAGCTGTGGTCCCCCGAGCACAAGGTGGTCCTCGAACGCCACCTGTGGCTCGCCGTCCTGAAGGCCCAGCGGGATCTGGGCATCGAGGTGCCGGAGACCGCCGTCGCCGACTACGAGCGGGTGATCGACCAGGTCGACCTCGCCTCCATCGCCCGCCGCGAGCGGGTCACCCGGCACGACGTGAAGGCCCGGATCGAGGAGTTCAGCGAGCTCGCGGGCCACGAGCAGATCCACAAGGGGATGACCTCCCGGGACCTGACCGAGAACGTCGAGCAGCTGCAGGTCCGCCAGTCCCTGGAGCACGTGCGCGACCGCACGGTGGCCGTGCTGGTCCGGCTCGGCCGGCTCGCCGCCGAGCACGCCGAGCTGGTGATGGCCGGCCGCTCGCACAACGTCGCCGCCCAGGCCACCACCCTCGGCAAGCGCTTCGCCAGCATCGCCGACGAGCTGCTGGTCGCCTTCGCCCGGCTCGAGGAGCTGATCGCCCGGTACCCGCTGCGCGGGATCAAGGGCCCGGTCGGCACCGCCCAGGACATGCTCGACCTGCTCGGCGGCGACGCCGAGAAGCTGGCCGAGCTGGAGCGCCGGGTGGCCGGCCACCTCGGCTTCGACAACGTCTTCACCTCGGTCGGCCAGGTCTACCCGCGCAGCCTCGACTTCGAGGTGCTCACCGCGCTGGTCCAGCTGGCCGCCGCCCCCTCCAGCCTGGCCAAGACGATCCGCCTGATGGCCGGCCACGAGCTGGTGACCGAGGGCTTCAAGGAGGGCCAGGTCGGCTCCTCGGCGATGCCGCACAAGATGAACACCCGCTCCTGCGAGCGGGTCAACGGCCTCGCGGTGATCCTGCGCGGCTACGCCTCGATGACCGCCGAGCTCGCCGGCGACCAGTGGAACGAGGGCGACGTCTCCTGCTCGGTGGTGCGCCGGGTCGCGCTGCCGGACGCCTTCTTCGCCTTCGACGGCCTGCTGGAGACCTTCCTCACCGTGCTGGACGAGTTCGGCGCCTTCCCCGCGGTGATCGAGGCCGAGCTGGACCGCTACCTGCCGTTCCTGGCCACCACCAAGGTGCTGATGGGCGCGGTGCGCGCGGGCGTGGGCCGGGAGACCGGCCACGAGGTGATCAAGGAGCACGCGGTCGCCTCGGCGCTCGCGATGCGTGCCGGCGCCCGGCAGAACGAGCTGCTGGACCGGCTGGCCGCGGACGAGCGGATGCCGCTGGACCGCGCCGCCCTCGACGCCCTGCTGGTCGACCGGCTCTCCTTCACCGGCGCGGCCGGTGCCCAGGTGGCCGAGCTGGTCTGCCGGATCGAGACGGTCGCCGCCGCCTACCCGGAGGCCGCCAAGTACGCCCCCGGCGACATCCTGTAGCACCGGCATCCCGTAGTACCGGTATCCCGTAGCACCGCCGGCAGCGCCGCCTCACCGCTCGGACCCGGGGCACTCGTGCCCCGGGTCCACCGGCGGGGCGGTGTTCGCGCAGTACCAGGTGGCGTCCGGCTCGGCCGTGTGCTCGGGCGTCCGGCCCGGCACCGTGACCAGCGCCAGCAGCCCCGCCCCGGCGAGCACTCCGGCGCAGATCAGCACCGCGTCCCGGAAGGCCGCGTCCACCGCGGCCGGCTGCCGGTACTGGTCGCCGCTCAGCCGGGTGAGCAGCGGCAGCGCCGCCACCGCGAGCAGCCCGGCGGCCCGCGCCGCCGCGTTGTTCACCCCGCTGGCGATGCCGGCCCGGCGCACGTCCACCGCGGCCAGCACGGTCGCGGTCAGCGGCGCGACCAGCAGCGTCAGGCCCGCACCGAAGACCACCGCGGCCGGCAGCACGTCCGCCCCGTAGGAGGCGTGCGGGCCGATCCGCAGCATCAGCAGCACGCCCGCGGCGGCGACCAGCGGGCCCAGCGTGAGCGGCACCCGCGGCCCGATCCGGGTGCCGAGCCGCCCGGCCCGCGCGGAGAACAGCAACATCAGCAGCGTCACCGGGGCGAAGGCCACCCCGGCCACCACCGGGCTGAAGCCGGCCACCGTCTGCAACTGCACCTGCAGGAAGAAGAACACCCCGCTGAGCGCACCGTAGATCCCCAGCGTGACCAGGTTGACCGCGGTGAACAGCGGCGAGCGGAACAGCCCCAGCGGCAGCATCGGCGCCGACTCGCGCCGCTCCACCAGCACGAAGGCCATGCCCAGCAGCACGCCGGCCACCGCCGAGACCACCACCGCGGGCGACAGCCCCTCGGCCGCCGCGGTCAGCGCGTAGGTCACCCCGCCCAGCGCCAGCGCGGCGAGCAGCGCGCCCAGCACGTCGAACCGCCCGCTCGCCTGCTCGTCGCGGCTCTCCGGCACGTGGCGCAGCGTCAGCAGCACCACCAGCACCGCGACCGGCAGGTTCAGGACGAAGATCCACCGCCAGCCGGGCCCGCTCACCAGCCAGCCGCCCAGGAACGGGCCGACCGCGGTGGCCACCCCGCCCAGTCCCGACCAGGCGCCCACCGCCGCCGAGCGGTCGTCCGGGTGGAAGGTGGCCTGCAACAGGGCGAGCGAGCCCGGGGTGAGCAGCGCGCCGCCGATGCCCTGCAGCGCGCGGGCGGCCACCAGCACCCCGACGGTGGGGGCCAGCGCGCACAGCCCGGAGGCGGCGGCGAACCAGCAGACGCCGAGCACGAAGACCCGCCGCCGCCCGTACCGGTCGCCGAGCGAGCCGCCCAGCAGGATCAGCCCGGCCAGCGTGAGCAGGTAGGCGTTGACCGTCCACTGCAGGGCCGCCAGCGAGGCGCCCAGCTCCGCGCCGATGTGCGGCAGCGCCACGTTGACCACGGTGCCGTCGAGCATCGCCATGCCGCTGCCGAGCGCCGCTGCCAGTACCACCCGACGTCCCTGGGCGCTGTGCAGTCGCAGTCCGCCCGCCGGCTCCTTGGTCATCACACCGCGATCCTCCCGCAACCGGGCGGTGCGCGCCCGCCACGCTCCGGTGGCGGGCCGTCAACTGCCGGGTGAGGCTGAGGGCAGCTCCGTCCGCTGCCCAGTCAGGTGATGCCCCCATGACGCTGCCCACCGATCCGTTCGGCGACCTGTTCAGCCGCTTCTTCGGCATGAGCCCGCTCTGCTCGCCACCCGCGGTGCAACGGGCACCGATCGGCCGACCGGTGCTGCTGCCGGTCCGCACCCCGGCCCGGCCGGCCGCGAGCGGCGGGGAGTGAGCGCGATGGTGGAGCGGAAGCGGATCGTGGTCGGGATGGACGGCTCGCCGGCGGCCGCGGAGGCCCTGCGCTGGGCGCTGGGGCAGGCCCGGGCGACCCGGGCCGACGTGGTCGAGGCGGTGATCGCCTGGGAGCTGCCGGGCTACTTCGCGCTGGTCGGGGTGCTCCCGCCGCCGCCGGAAGGGCTGAACCCGGAGCACCTGGCGGCCCGGGTGCTCGAGGACGCGGTGGCCGAGGTGCTCGGCGGGGAGGACCCGCCGGTGCCGGTGGTCCAGGTGGTGCTGCCCGGGCCGCCACCGGCGGCGCTGGTCAGCCAGGCCAAGGGCGCCGAGCTGCTGGTGGTGGGCAGCCGGGGGCTCGGCGGCTTCGCCGGGGTGCTGCTCGGCTCGGTCAGCCGGCACGTGGTCGAGCACGCGCCCTGCCCCGCGGTGGTGGTCCGCGTCCCGCAGCCGGCCGCCGGCGGATGACCGACCCCCGGCCGCCGCACGTCGACCCGGTGGAGGCGATGACCGCCACCGGGCTCGGCTGCTTCGAGTGGGACCCGGCCACCGGCCGCTTCACCCTGGACGAGTGCGGCCTGGCCGTCTTCGACCTGCACCCGGACGAGTACGACGGGATGGCGGCCGGCCTGTCCCGCCGGATCCCGGTGGACGAGGTGATCCGGCTCTTCAAACTGGTCGAGGACATCCGGGCCGGGCGCAGCGACTCCTACAGCAGTTACTTCCGGATCCGGCGCCGGGACGGCTCGATGCGCTGGACC
Source organism: Kitasatospora sp. LaBMicrA B282 (assembly GCF_050325825.1). Classification (NCBI taxonomy): domain Bacteria; kingdom Bacillati; phylum Actinomycetota; class Actinomycetes; order Kitasatosporales; family Streptomycetaceae; genus Kitasatospora; species Kitasatospora sp. LaBMicrA B282. Next base: position 6,325 of record NZ_JBNQTI010000193.1, on the reverse strand, counting down.
CACACCCAGGGCCAGGTGGTCCGCGACCCGGGGCGGGCCGAGGTCCGGGTGGTCGGCGTGGTGCGCGACGCCACCCAGGAGCTGTCCCACTCGGCGCTGCGCCTGATGGCCGAGGACGACCGGCAGCGCCAGGAGTCGGCGCTGCGCGAGGTGGCCCAGGCGCTCGGCGAGGCGCTGACCGTGGACGACGTGGTGACGGTGCTGACCGGTGATCAGAGCATGCGCCGACTGGGCGCCCAGGGCATCACGCTGGGCGTGGTGGACCAAGGGCGGGTGAAGCTGGTCGGTGCGGTCGGCCAGGTCAACGTCCGGGTGCGGGCGATGCACCAGGCCCGGTTGACCGAGCCGCGCCCGCTGAACGACGTGGTCCGCTCCGGCGAACCGGCCTTCTTCACCTCGCGCCAGGTCTTCCTGCGCCGCTACCCGGACCTGGCCGACCAGGTCGCCGACAGCCCGGCCACCGCCGCCGCCTTCCTGCCGCTCACCGCGCAGGGGCGCCCGATCGGCGCGCTCGCCCTGGTCTACGAGGGCAAGCGCGGCTTCACCAGCGAGGACCGCACCCTGCTGACCACGCTGGCCAGCGCGATCGCGCAGTCGCTGCAGCGGGCGATGCTGGTCGACCAGTCCCGGGAGATCGCCGCCGGCCTGCAGAACGCGATGCTGCCGCGCCACCTGCCCAGGCCCGCCGGCGGCGCGCTGACGGTGCGCTACCGCACCGCGCGCGAGGGCGTGTGGATCGGCGGCGACTGGTACGACGCGGTGCCGCTGGGGGAGGGCGAGGTCGGGGTGGCGATCGGTGACGTGCAGGGGCACGACACCGAGGCGGCCGCGATCATGGGGCAGTTGCGGATAGCGATGACCGCCTACGCCGCCGAGGGCCACAGCAGCACCGAGGTGCTGCGCCGGGCCTCGGCCTTCCTCGCCGAGCTGCGCGCCGACCGCTTCGCCACCTGCCTCTACGCCCGGGTCTCGCTCGCCACCGGCCTGGTCCGGGCGGCCAACGCCGGCCACCTGCCGCCGCTGGTGCGGCACGCCGACGGCACGGTCGACCGGATCGAGGTGGCCACCGGCCTGCCGCTCGGCCTGCCCGCCGCCTGGCTGCCGGACGGCTACCCGCCGACCGGGTTCACGCTGGCCCCGGGCGACACCCTGCTGCTGTACAGCGACGGACTGGTGGAGCGGCCGGGCGAGGACCTGGAGCTGGGGCTGGCCCGGTTGGCCGCGCTGCTGGCCGGCGGTCCGGTCGGGCTCGAGGAGCTGGCCGACCGGTTGAGCGAGACGCTGGGCGCGCGGTTGGAGGCGGAGGACGACGCCGCGCTGCTGCTGCTCCACCGCGACGGGACGGGCGGCGCGGCGGTGGGTCCGGGCGCGGAGGCTCCCGGTGTGGCCGACCCCGGGGTGGCCGACCCCGGGGTGTAGCGGATCCGTCAAGGACGGGCGGTCGGGCGTAGGGCGTGCGTCAAGGACCGGGGCGGGTGGGCCAGGTGGGGCTGCAATGGAAGGCGGGTGCCGGATCCCGGGCGTCGAAGCGGTCGGCGCGGACGGGCGGCGCGCACGGAGGGAGCGGTCGGATGACCACGGGAACGGCCGGGGAGAGAGCCCGCAGGACACGGGTCATCGTCGGCGTCAGCGGCTCGGTGAGCTCGCTGGCGGCGGTCCACCGGGCGGTGCAGGAGGCGACCCGGCGCCAGGCCTGCGGCCAGCAGGTGGAACTGGTGCCGGTGGCGGCCTGGCTGCCCTCGGACGAACCGCTGCGGCCGCTCTCCGAGCTGGCGCACGCGGCGCGCCGGCGACTGGACGTGGTCGTCGAGCAGGCCTGCGGCGGCCGGCCCGTCGGACTGCCGGTGAGCCCGCTGGTGGTGCAGGCCGAGGCCGGGCCCGCCCTGGTGGCGGTGGCCGATCGGCCCGGCGACCTGCTGGTGGTGGGGGCGGGGCGGCCGGGGCGGGTGTCGCCGCAGCGGCCCGGCTCGGTGACCCGGTACTGCCGTGCGCACGCCGGCTGCGAGGTGCTGGCGGTGTCCGCCACCGACCTGCTGCTGATCGAGCTGGAGCACGCCGTGCACGGCTGGGCCGGGCCGGCAGCGGCGGCCCGCTGATCGGGCCGCCCCACGGACGCGCCGGGTGGCTGACGGATCCTCAGCCACCCGGCGCATTTCCATACAGTTCACGAAATCACAGGAATTGCGTGAACCGGTCATTCACCGCCGGAATTCACTCGCCGGTGCTGAAGCAGTCCTCGCGACTGCCCGACTTCGAGTTGTCCCAGGTGACCATCCCGTGGCCCGCGGTACCCATGCTCATGCCGGCGAAGGAGCTGGTGTGGTGGAAGCTGTGCGCGCTGGCGCCGGTGGCGGTGCCGACGACCGCCAGGCCCGCGAGGGCGAACCCGATGAGGGCGGTGCGAATTCGCATACGTATTCCCCTTATCCGGCGGGCCGAGGATTTCGACCCGTGATGACACCGAGAATGCACCACCCGGCGGCACGACGGATAATGGCGAACCGCCTTTTCACCCTGATGGGCGCGCAACGAATTCGGCGCCCGGTCGCCGATCCGCAGGGGGATCGGCGGCCGGGCGCCGGCGCGGTGCTGAGGCGGGGTCAGCCGATCGGCGCGGGCTCCCGGTCCTGCGCGGGCGCCTGGTCCACCTCGCCCGCCGCCGCCGAGGAGGCCGCCGTCCGGCTGCGCCGCGGCAGCGCGGTCAGCAGCAGGAAGACCGCCAGCAGGCCGCCGACCAGCCACCACATCGCGTGCCCGAAGGCCCGGGTGAAGACCTCGCCGACCGGCTGGGTGGGCGCCGCCGCGTCCACCACCGAGAAGAAGGCGACCGAGACCAGCGCCAGCCCCAGCGCGTTGCCCAGCTGCTGGGTGGTGTTGATCAGCCCGGAGGCCGAGCCGGCGTGCTCGCGCGGCACCTCGGCCAGCACCGCGTCGGTCAGCGGCGCCACGATCAGCCCCATGCCGAGGCCCATCACCACCAGCGGCAGCGCCATCTGCCAGGGGTGGATGCCGGTGCCGTAGCGGTGCGCCTCACCCAGGTAGAGCAGCACGCCCGCGGCCATCACCAGCGCCCCGGCCTGCAGCACCCGGCGCCCGAACCGCGGCACCAGCGCCTGCACCGAGACCCCGGCCGCGACCGAGACGGCGATCGAGAACGGGATGCCGGTCAGACCGGCCCGCAGCGGGCTCCAGCCCAGGCCCAGCTGCATCCACAGGGTCCAGACCAGGAAGAAGATCCCGCAGACCACCCCGAAGATCAGCTGCACCGCGATGCCGCCGGCGAAGCTGCGCACCCGGAAGAGCGAGAGCTCGACCAGCGGCGAGCCGTCCTTGCGCGCCTTGAACCGCTCGTAGCGGACGAACAGGGCCAGCACCGGCAGGCTCAGGCCCATCGAGACGAAGCCCCACAGCGGCCAGCCGGCGTCCCGGCCCTGGGTCAGCGGGTAGAGCAGCATCAGCAGGCCGAGCGCGGCCAGCGCCATGCCCACCAGGTCCAGCCGCAGCCCGGCCGCGGCCCGCGACTCGCCGATGAAGCGCCGCCCGAGCAGCACCGCGGCGGCCCCGACCGGCAGGTTGATCAGGAAGATCGGCCGCCACTGCAGGCCGCCCAGGTTCCACTCGGTGAGCAGCGCGCCGAGCAGCGGTCCGCTGACCGCGCCCAGGCCCACCATGGCCCCGAACATCCCGAAGACCTTGCCGCGCTCCTCGGCCGGGAAGGTGGTGTGGATGATCGACAGCACCTGGGGCACCATCAGCGCCGCCGTGCCGCCCTGCAGCACCCGGGTCGCCACCAGCATCCCCGGGTCGGCCGCCATCCCGCACAGCGCCGAGGCCACGGTGAACCCGGTGACGCCGATCAGGAAGATCCGCTTGCGCCCGTAGACGTCGCCCAGCCGGCCGCCGGTGATCAGGCCGATCGCGAAGGCCAGCGCGTACCCGCCGGTGACCCACTGGATCGCGCTGAACGAGGCACCCAGGTCCTGCCGGATGGAGGGCACCGCGATGTTGACGATGGTCACGTCGACCAGGTCCATGAAGGACGCGGTCATCACGATGGCGAGCGCGATCCAGCGCCGCCGGTCAGGGATGGGTGGGGTGGTCATCGGTGCTCGCCTCGGCTTCCGGTCCGGCTCTTCGTGCTTTCGACGGGAACGACGCTAGACGGCATACAGGTCAGATCCTGTCCTAGATGTCCGCCATGCTGGATTCCGTGACCACCGACACCCCGGCCCGCCTGTTGAACCTGCTGTCCCTGCTGCAGACGCCGCGCGAGTGGCCCGGCAGCGAGCTCGCCGAGCGCCTCGGCGTGACCACCCGCACCATCCGCCGCGACATCGAGCGGCTGCGCGAGCTGGGCTACCCGGTCCAGGCCACGCTCGGCTCGATCGGCGGCTACCGGCTGGCGGCGGGCAAGGCGATGCCCCCGCTGCTGCTGGACGACGAGGAGGCGGTGGCGATCGCGGTCGGCCTGGCCACCGCGGCGCGCAGCGCGGTGAGCGGCGTCGAGGAGGCCTCGGTGCGCGCGCTGGCCAAGCTCGCCCAGGTGCTCCCGGCCCGGCTGCGGCAGCGGGTGGGCGCGATCGACGCGGCCACCGTGCCGCTGCCCGGCGGCGGGCCGGTGGTGGACCCGGAGCAGCTCGCGGTGCTGGCCGGTGCGGTGGCCGGGCCGGAGCGGCTGCGGTTCGACTACCGGGCGGCCGACGGAGCCCGGACCCGCCGGCTGGTGGAGCCGCACCGGCTGGTGGCCGCCGGGCGGCGCTGGTACCTGGTCGCCTTCGACAACGACCGGGACGACTGGCGGATCTTCCGGGTCGACCGGATGACCGGTGCGCAGGCCACCGGCGCCCGGGTGGTGCCGCGCGAGCTGCCGGCCGCCGACGCCGCCGCGTACGTGGCGGCCAAGCTGCGCCCGCAGGCGGACACCTACCGCGCGGTGGTGCTGCTGCAACTGCCGATCGGCGAGGCCAAGCGCCGGCTGGGCGATGCGCGGGTGGACCTGGAGCCGGTGGACCAGGTGCGCTGCCGGCTGCGGACCGGGGAGGACCCGCTGGAGTGGCTGGCCTTCCGGCTGCTGTCGCTGGGGTGCGAGTTCACCGTGGAGGAGCCGGTCGAGCTGGTGGCCCACCTGCGCCGGCTGGGGGAGCGGATCGCCCGCGCGGCCGGCAACCCGGCGGCCCCGCCCGGCGGGTGAATCCCGCACCGGCCCGGCGCGCTGCCCCGGGGGCGGCCGGCGCTGCGGGTTAGAGTCCGCACGGCCGACCGCCGACCGAGGAGGCCTCAGGTGAAGATCGACCACGTGGTCACGGGTGGGCCCTGCTGGGTCGAGCTGGGCAGCGCCGAGCCGGCGGCCGCGAAAGAGTTCTACCGCGAGCTGTTCGGCTGGCGGGCCGAGACCGATCCGCGCCCCGAGGCCGGCGGCTACACCGTGCTGCAGCTGGACGGCGCCCCGGTGGCCGCGCTCAGCCCGCTGTACGCGCCCGGGCAGCCCACCGCCTGGACGGTCTCCTTCGCGGTCGAGGACGCCGACGCCACCGCCGCCGCGGTCACCGCGGCCGGCGGCCGGGTGGTGCTGGGGCCGCTGGACGTCTTCGACGCCGGGCGGTTCGCGGTGGTGGCGGACCGCGGCGGGGCGGTCTTCTCGCTCTGGCAGCCGCGGGCGTTCCGGGGCGCCGCGGTGCTGAACCGCCCGGGCGCGCTCGGCTGGGTCGAGCTGCAGACCCGGGACCCGGCGGCGGCCTGCCACTTCTACCCCGCGGTCTTCGACTGGAGCGTCACCGCCGGCGAGCACTACACCCAGTGGGGCGTGGCCGGTGCCGACTTCGGCGGCATGACGACGCTCGGCGAGCAGGTCCCGCCCGAGGTCCGGCCGCACTGGTTGCCGTACTTCGCGGTGGCGGACGTGGACGCCGTGGTGCACCGGGCCACCGGGCTGGGCGCGCGGACCCTCCTGGGCGTGACCGACGTGCCGGACGGCCCGCGGATCGCGGTGCTGAGCGACCCTCAGGGTGCGGTGTTCGGCGTCCACTTGGCGGGCACCGAGGGCTGAGGAGTGGACGGCCGCTCCTTTCCGGTTCGAGCCGCGCCTGAGTTATCGTCGAACCATCGGTGCGGCACGGAAGGGGAGGGATGACCGTGCGGCGCAACTATGACCCCCATCGACCACGGCCCGGCCGCGCGCCGGGCCGGCTCCGACGCGGGCTGCGCAGCGCCTTCGGGCGCGATCTCGGGCCGCTGGGGCGGCCGTTGGACCGGGCGCGCAGCCGCAGCCGGCTGCTCGCGGCGGCCGGACTGCTGCTCGCCGTCCTGCTCGGCGCGGGGCTGGCCG
>NZ_JBNQTI010000192.1:0-14875 GCF_050325825.1 Kitasatospora sp. LaBMicrA B282 | reverse complement strand
CCCCCCCCCCCCCCCCCCCCCCCCCCCCCCCCCCCCCCCCCCCCCCCCCCCCCCCCCCCCCCCCCCCCCCCCCCCCCCCCCCCCCCCCCCCCCCCCCCCCCCCCCCCCCCCCCCCCCCCCCGAGGCCGTCGGTGGCTCCGGTGATGAGGATGGTCTGCTGGTCGATCGGGGTCACGGTGTGCCTCCGGGGACTGGTGGTACGGGTGTCGGGGGAAGGGCGCTGCCCGGAAGCGCCGTGCGTTGGTGCTTCCGGGCAGCGAAGGGGGGATCAGACGATCGGGTGACCGCTCGCGGTGGTCTCGGGAACGTCGGTCGACAGGTCCCAGTGCTCGGCGATCAGCCCGTCCTCGATGCGGAAGACGTCCACCACGGCCATGCCGGCGTGGCCCGGCGCGGCGGTGAAGTGGCTGTGCACGAAGACCAGGTCGCCCTCGGCGGCGGTGCGGGCGATGGCGAACTTGCCGTCCGGCACCTGGGTCTTGAAGCCGCCCAGGAAGCCGACCAGCGGCTCCAGGCCGTCGGGCAGGTTGGGGTTGTGCTGGATGAGGTTCTCGGCCACGAAGCGCTTGGCCTCCTCGACCTTGCCCTGGTTCCAGACGGTCTCCAGGTAGTCGGTCACCAGCTGCTTGTTCTGCTCGGACATCGGGGTCACTCCATTCGGTGCGGTGTGCCGCGGGGGCACGGTTCGGTCGGGGTGGTCAGGGTGCGGTCACGACCGGTCGGAACCGGCCGGATCCGGTCGGGATCAGGACCGCGCGGGGACCGGCTGCGCGGCGGGGGCCGGCGCCGGAGTCTCGGTGGTGCGGCTGCTGCGCCCGGACGCCAGGTGGGTGCCGAAGGCCAGGGCCAGCAGGCCCAGCGCCAGGGCCGGCATCAGGGTGGCGCCGACCGGGGACAGGAAGGTGCTGCCGAGCAGGCTGCCCAGGCTCATCCCCAGGTACAGGGCGGAGGCGTTCAGGGCCAGGATCAGCCCCGGGTGGGCGGGCAGGATGTGGATCAGCCGGGCCTGCTGCGGGGCCTGGTACATCTGGCTGAAGAAGGCCCACGCCGCGAACAGCAGCAGGCCCACCACCGCCACCTTCGGCACCACGATCAGCGCGGCCAGGGCCACGGCGAGCCCGGTCAGCGACAGGGTGATGGTGCGGGTGCCGCCGAGCTTCTCGCTGACCCGCGGCGCCAGGCCGTTGCCCAGCACGCCGAGGACGCCGAAGGCCATCAGGGTCATCGAGACCATGCCGGCGGAGGCGCCGAAGCGGGCCGCCAGGTAGGCGCCGGCCACCGCGTACACGGTGAACTGCGCGGCCATGAAGAGCAGCGTGGTGGTGACGGTGGGCAGCGCCCCGGGGGTGCGCAGCGCGGCCCGGTAGGCGGCGGCGGTCGGCGGCTCACCGGCCGGGATCTCCGGCACCAGCACCGCCACCAGCACCAGCGCGACCAGCGAGAGCGCGCTCACGCCGGCCAGCGCCGGGCGCCAGCTCAGGGTCGAGCCGAGGAAGGAGGCGAGCGGGACGCCGAGCACCGAGGCCGCGGTCATGCCGGCGAACACGGTGGCCAGCGCGCGGTGCCGCCGCTCGGGAGCGACGATGGCCGCACCGGCCGCCGAGGAGGCCGGGCCGAAGATGCCGGCGCCGAGCGCGCCGAGCACCCGGGTCGCCACCATCACGTCGTAGTTCGGCGCCACCGCGCTGGCCACGCCGCCCACGGTGAGCAGGCCGAGGCCGAGCAGCAGGACCTTCTTGCGGTCCATGCCCTTCAACAGTGCGGGGGCACTGGGTGCGGAGATCGCGAAGGTCAGCGCGAAGACCGTGACCAGCAGGCCCACACTGGCCGGGGCGACGTGCAGGCTCTTGCCGACCGGGGCGTTGAGCCCGACGACGGCGAGCGAGATGGTCCCCAGGCTGAAATAGCCCAGAGCCAGTGCGAGCAGAGCGGGGGTGGAGTTTCGAGGATTCATGGGACCTCGTTTCGCAAGTGGTTTTCGGTGCACGTCGAGCAGAATCCGGGGGGTCGACATCGGCTGGATAGGCCCGCACCGCGGCCGCCCGCGTCCCGCCCGGCCGCCGCGCTGGACGGCGTGGCGGCCGGAGCTCGGGCGTGGGGGGCTTACGACGGAAACGCTATCCAGCCGGCCGTACCCGTTCCCGCCGACAGCCGCCCGACGGCACACTGTGAAAGGTCGATACCGGCACTACGTCAACTCGCCATTTGCTGAATGGATCTGATCCTGATTTGATCGCGCCCCGAAGGGCTCGGCCCGGTGGAAGACCAGCGGCACGGTGCGGCCGGTGGCCACCAACCAGTGCTCCAGGCCGTTGACGCCCACCAGCAGCAGGGCGGTGGCGCCCAGCGTGGCGATGGCGGGCAGGAAGGGGGCGCCGGCGGCCAGGCCGAGCAGGCACAGGCCCACCCCGATCCGGGTCGCCGAGGCGGCGCCGAACATCCGCCAGCGGGTGTAGCCGAAGGTCAGCGCGAAGATGGCCGCGCCGATCGGCAGCAGGGCCGCGGTGGGGTCGTGCGAGACGTCGGTCGGGTGGGCGACGGTGCGCCCGGTGCCGACGGCGACCAGCAACAGGCCGGTCACCAGGACGAGATGGCCGTAGCCCAGCACGTCGCGCACCACGGTGGCCGGGGTGTGGTGGGTGCGCAGCGAGTGCTCCACGGCCGGGGCGGCCAGGTGGAAGTAGAGCCACCAGAGCGCGCCGCCGATCACGAAGCTGAGCACCAGGGCGGCGATCAGCGCACCGGTCAGCGCCCCGGTGGAGGCCCCGGCGCCGACCGTGAGGATGTTCTCGCCGAGCGCGATGATGATGAACAGGCCGAAGCGCTCGGGCAGATGGGCCGCGCTGTAGGTCATGCCGTGCAGCCGGCTGCTCATCAGCGCCGGCAGCACCGCCTCGGCCAGGATGGCGGCGGCCCACACGGCCGCCCGCGGGCCGGGCGCCAGGAAGGCGCCGCCGATCAGCGCGAGCGCGAAGGTGAGTCCTGCCGAGTACGGGTGGATGGTGCGGGCGAAGGGGCGTTCGCGCCGGGTGGCCTCGCCCATCAACAGCCGTAGCAGGAGGAAGGAGAGTGCGAAGAGCGCGGCCTCGCCGTGTCCGCTCATCGCGCGGGGGGCGGCGACGCCCATCCCGTAGGTGGCCAGTCCCGCGGCCAGCAGCAGCAGTCGCTCGACGTGCGTCTCCTCGACCGTGTTGACGGCCAGGGCCACGTCCACCCACGCCCACCAGAGCGGGGTGAGGACCAGCAGCGCCTCGCCGAAGGTCTCCCAACTCGGCTTGTGGGCCAGGATGTGGGTGGTCTGGCTGACTCCGAAGGCGAGGACGATGTCGTAGAAGAGTTCGGCCCAGGTGGCGCGGGTTCGGAGCCCGTCGACCTTCCCGTCGTGCCGACGGTGGTGGTTCATGGTGTTGCGTCACCCTCTCTGCATGCACACAGCACGTCCCGGGGGCGGAGAAAAAGGGCCGGCCCGCCCGCCGCTGCTCGTGCGTGCGGGCGGGCCGGCCCGGCCTCAGGCCTGCTGGCGCAGTTCCTCGGCGGACTGGTCGGTGTACCCCTGGCTGACCTCGATCACCACGCCGTCCGGGTCCTGGACCCAGACCGTGCGCCAGCCGGGGATGTACTCGTCGAAGCCCAACGGGCCCAGCGAGATCGGCAGTTCGCCGTTCGCCTCGGCCAGGAAGGCGTCCACGTCGTCGACCTGGAAGGCCAGGTGGCGCACCGTGCCGGGGTTGGCCGGGCCGTCGTCCTTGGCGGCGGGGGCCGGCTCGGCGTCACTGCCGAACAGCTCCAGCCAGGCCTCCCCGCGGCGCAGGAAGACCACCTGCCAGCCCTCGCCAGTGACCAGCCGGGCCCGGCGGAAGCCGAACCAGCGGGTGTAGAACTCCTCGGTGGCCGCCTGGTCGCGGCAGTTGAGCCCGACGTGCGCCCAGCGCAGCGTGTCGATCGCGCTCATCGCGGCCTCACTTCCCGAGGACCGGCGCGAACGGCACGCTGTCGTGGAAGTTCGCCATGTAGACGATCTCCTCGCCGACCACGCGGAAGTAGTTGCACACCTCGGCCTCGATCGTGATGCCGGAGTGGGTCCGGCCGGAGATGTGCGAGACCACGGCCGCCTGCTCGCCGTCCACCACGACGTGCACCGGGGTGTTGGCGAACTCGGCGTACATCTGCGGGAATCCGCGCATCATGTCGCGCAGCGTCTCGCGGCCCTCGACGTGGCCGGCGAGCTGCTCGTCCATCACGGTGTCGACGGCGAACAGGTCGCACCACGTGTCCCAGTCGCCCTTGGCGGCCAGTTCGTAGTAGCGGTTGATGACGTCCCTGGTGCTCATGACTGTCTCCTGGGGAGCGGCTCGCACCGCTCGGTTGCGGCGGAAGGTTCGGTTCGTGGGGGCGCGGCCCGCCGACTACGGGAGCTCGACGCCGATCTGGCGCATCAGGCCGGCGGTGTCCGCCTGCACCCAGCGCTCGACCACCTTGAGGTTCTCCAGGCGGTAGACCTCCAGGCTGGTCCAGGTGACCTCCTTGCCGGTCGGCTCGATGCCGAAGAACGGGCCGACGTGCCGGCCGGTGAAGGTGATGTGCATGATCACCTTGTCCGGGTCGGCCGCGTAGAGCGCGTCCAGGTGGGCGTGGAAGTCCAGCGCCTCGTGGGCGCCGATGATGATGCCCTTGAGCTCCTCGAGGCTGGCCACGCTCCAGGCCGGGTTGTTGTCGTGGAAGCTGGGGCCGAAGAGCTCGTCGAGGTCGTCGTAGCGGTGGGCGTTGACGGCGTCGCTGACCCGCTGCACCACGGCCACGTTCTCCGCGGCGCGGGCCAGCTGGGCCTTGAGGCCGAGCAGGTCGTCCTGGGCCCAGCGCTCGACCAGCAGGCCGCCCTCGGCCCGCCAGATCTCGGTGGTGGTCCAGCTGACCGCCACGCCGGTGGCGGGGATGCCGAGCACCTCGCCGCGGTGGGTGCCGGTGAGCTTCACCCGGGTGACGATCTTGTCGTCGACGGTGAAGGCCTCCTCCAGCTCGCCCTTGAGGTCGAGCGCCTCGTGGGCGCCCTTCAGCGCCTCCTGGTAGACCGCCAGGCTGTCGATGTCGAAGCCCGGGTGATGGTCCTTGAACGCGGGGTCGATGACGGCCTCGATCTCCTTGGCGTCATTGCGGTTCAGCGCGTCGAGGAAGCGGTGGTACAGGTCGAGGTTCGCCTGCTGGTCGGCCATCTGGCCCGTCCTTTCGGGAAGGTGGATCCGTTGATCCGTCGTGCGGGAGGTCGGTCAGTGCTGGAGCAGGTCGGCGGCCTTCTCGCCGATCATCACGCTGGGGGCGTTGGTGTTGCCGGCCACGATCGTCGGCATCACCGAGGCGTCGGCGACCCGCAGGCCGTCGATCCCGTGCACCCGCAGCTGCGGGTCGACCACGGCGTCCGGGCCGGTGCCCATCCGGCAGGTGCCGACCGGGTGCCAGAGCGTGGTGGCGTTGGCCCGCACGAAGGCCTCCAGGTCGGCGGTGGAGGTGGCCTCCTTGCCGGGGCCGTACTCCTGCAGCCGGAACTCGTCGAAGGCCGGGGTGTGCGCCAGCTCGCGGGCCAGCTGCACGCCTTCGACCAGCACCCGCAGGTCGGCCGCGGCGGCCAGGTAGTCGGCCCGGACCACCGCGTTGGAGAGCGGGTCGGTGTCCCGCAGGCGCACCGTGCCGCGGCTGGACGGCAGCAGCGCGATCGGCGCGAAGGTGAACCCGGGGCCCTCCCACAGCTCGGCGGGGGCGCCGGCGGGCAGGAACTTGACCGGCCCGAAGGTGAACTGCAGGTCGGGCCCGCGCCCGGCGTCGGCCCCGCTGGTGCGGGTGAACAGGCCGGCCTCGGAGAGCGGCGACTCGGCCGGGAACTCCTGCAGCGACTCGTAGCAGACCGGGGCGAACAGGTGGTCCTGCAGGTTCTCGCCCACGCCGGGCAGGTCCTGGACCACCTCGATGCCGAGGCCGCGCAGCTGCCCGGCCGGGCCGATGCCGGAGAGCATCAGCAGCTTGGGGCTCTCGAAGGCGCCCGCGCAGAGGACCACCTCGCGCTCGGCCCGCAGCGTGTGCAGCCGGCCGCCCTGGAGGTACTCGACGCCGGTGACCCGGCTCCCCTCCAGCAGCAGCCGGGTGGCCTGGGCGCCGGTCTCGACGGTGAGGTTGGGGCGGGCCAGGGCCGGCCGCAGGTAGGCGGTCGCGGTGCTGGCCCGGCGCCCGTCCGGGGTGCGGCTGTGCTGGTAGTGGAAGCCGAAGCCCTCCTGCTGCTCGGCGTTGTAGTCGAACGGACCGCTGCGGTAGCCCAGTTCGTCGGCCGCGCCGACGAAGGCCCGGGCCAGCGCCGAGGGCTCGGCCGGGGCGGCCACCTGCACCGGGCCGCCCGCGCCGCGCCAGGCGGAGGACCCGCCGGCGTAGTCCTCGGAACGGCGGAAGTAGGGCAGCACGTCCTGGTAGCCCCAGCCCGGGTTGCCGAGGTCGCGCCAGCCGTCGTAGTCCTGCCGGCTGCCGCGCACCCACATCAGCGCGTTGACCGCGCTGCAGCCACCGGCGACCCGGCCGCGGGCCACCGGGATCGCCCGCTGGTCCAACTGCGGCTCCGGCTCGGTGGCGTACCCCCAGTCGATGCTCGGGCTCCACTCGGCGGTGAGCAGGGTGAGCAGCGCACCCGCGTCGGTGCGGTGCAGCTCCTCCCGCTCGGGCCAGCCGCCGGCCTCCAGCAGCACCACCCGGTTGCCGCCGTCCTCGCTGAGCCGGGCGGCGACGGCGCTGCCCGCCGAGCCGGCCCCGACGACGATGTAGTCGGCCGCCATCAGGCGGCGTCCGGGACCGGGGTCAGCGTGCCCACCTGGTAGTGGCTGATCCGCAGCGCGCCGGTGGCCGGCTCGCGGGTGAGCTGCCAGCTCTGCTGCACCCGGAAGGCGGCCCGGGTGCCCTCGGCGAGGTGCTTGGCGGCCCAGACCACGGTCAGCTCGATGTCGACCCGGCCGTCCTGCTCCCGGGCGGTGAACTGCTCCAGCACGTGGCTCTGGTCGTCGAAGGCCTCGCCGACCACGGTGTACCAGTCCCGGAAGTCCGCGTGGGAGCGCAGCGTGCGCTCCGGGAAGGCCATCTCCAGGCCCTCGTCGACGACCAGCGGGAGCAGGTCCTCCACCGGGTCGTGCCGGCTCAGCAGATCGAACCACTGCTGCGCGAATTCCCTGATTTCCGAACCCTGTCCGGAAATGGTGTCGGCCATTACTTCCTCCACTTTCGGCTTTTGGCGTCAACGGCCTGAAAGGGACGCTAGAATCGCCGTCCCGGGCCGTCAACAGTCCACTGCGACAAGGCCCGTACTGTCGCAAGTCCCCCCCTGTCCTTCGGCACCTCCGCTGCCCAGCGGCCGTGACATGCCGAAGTCCTTTCACCGACTTCACAGTATCCCGGCGAACCCGGCGGTAGGTCTGGCGGCCATTCCTGAGGGCCTGTTAGACAGAACTGCCGCAAGCGATCGACCGCGGCATCCGACCCGAATCACGGGTAGATCGAAGGAGACAATCGCCGATGGCGAAGAAGCGAATCCTCATTGTTCTCTCGGAGTACGGATACTGGGGCGAGGAACTCGTCGGACCGCTGGAGACGTTCGACAAGGCCGGCTACGAGGTGACCTTCGCGACCCCGACCGGCAAGCGCGCGGTGGCCCTGCCGCCGAGCATGGACCCGGAGTACATCGACCCGCCGCTGGGCCGCTCGGTCACCAGCACCGAGATGGCCGAGAAGGTCGCCCAGCTGGACCGTTCCAGCCGGCTGGACAACCCGCTCGACCTCTCCTCCTGGCTGCCCGACCGGCCCTACCGCAGCCGCAACGACTTCCTGCGCGCCTGGGAGATGTACAACACCAAGCGCGAGCACGTCCAGCAGCAGATCGCCGACCGTTACGACGCCCTGCTGATCGTCGGCGGCAGCGGCCCGATCGTCGACCTCGCCAACAACTGGCGGGTGCACGACCTGATCCTGGCCTTCTACGAGCTGGACCTGCCGATCGCGGCCGAGTGCTACGGCGTGGCCGCCCTGGCCTTCGCCCGCGAGCAGGAGCACCGCCAGAGCATCATCCGCAACAAGCACGTCACCGGCCACTGCATCGAGTACGACTACAAGGACGGCACGGGCTTCATGGGCACCGACTTCGTGATCGGCCCGCCGCCGTACCCGCTGGAGTACATCCTGCGCGACGCCACCGCTCCCGAGGGCGCCTTCCACGGCAACTTCGGCAAGGAGACCTCGGTGATCGTCGACTACCCGTTCATCACCGGTCGCTCCACGCCGGACTCCTACCTCACCGGCCAGAAGGTCGTCGAGGTGCTGGAGAAGGGTCTGCGCCAGTGGGGTTTCAAGGCCTGACCCGCACCGCCGACCCGACCGGCTGACGCCGCGTCGGCTCCGGGGGCAGGGCGGTCGCCCGCCCTGCCCCCGGCCTCCCAACAGTCGCACCCGTCCCACCAGTTTCGGCACCAAGGCACGAAGGAGAGGCAGACCCCATGGCCAGCAGGCCCGCACGCGTGGCGATGCTCGAACAGTTCAAGGCCGACGGCGTCACCCGGATGTTCGGCAACCCGGGAACGGTCGAGCAGGGCTTCCTGGACGAACTGCGCGGCTTCCCCGAGATCGAGTACGTCATGGCGCTCCAGGAGGCGGGGGTGGTCGGCCTGGCCGACGGCTACGCCCGCGCCACCCGCAAGCCGGCGCTGGTCCAGCTGCACTCCGGGGTCGGCCTCGGCAACGGCATCGGCATGCTCTACCAGGCGATGCGCGGTCACGCGCCGATGGTCGTACTGGTCGGCGAGGCCGGCCTGGCGTACGACAGCATGGAGGCCCAGATGGCCGCCGACCTGGTCGGCATGGCCAAGCCGGTGACCAAGTGGGCCACCCGGGTGGTGGACCCCAAGTCCACCCTGCGGGTGCTGCGGCGCGCCTTCAAGGTGGCCGCCACCCCGCCCTACGGCCCGGTGATGGTGGTGCTGCCGGCCGACGTCATGGACAGCATGACCGACGAGCCGGTGGTCCCCACCTCCTACCTGGACACCGCCGTCATCCCGGCGCCGGAGAGCCTGGCGCGCGCCGCCGAGCTGCTGTCCGGGGCCGAGCGCCCGCTGGTCATCGTCGGTGACGGCGTGCACTTCTCGGGCGCCCAGCAGGAGTTGGCCCAGCTGGCCGAGGTCTGGGGCGCCGAGGTCTGGGGCGCGGACTGGGCCGAGGTCAACCTGCCGGCCGACCACCCCGCCTACCGCGGGCAGTTGGGCCACATGTTCGGCACCGTCAGCAGCCGGGTGACCGCCGCCGCCGACGCGGTGCTGGTCGTCGGCACCTACGTGCTGCCCGAGGTCTTCCCGAACCTCGACGGCGTCTTCGCCCCCGGCACCCCGGTGGTCCACGTCGACCTGGACAGCGGCGCGATCGCCAAGAACTTCCCGGTGGACCTCGGCATCGTCGCCGACCCCAAGCAGTCGCTGGGCCGGCTCGCCACCGCGCTGGAGCAGCGGCTGACCCCCGAGCAGCAGCAGGCCGCCGCGCAGCGGCTGCGCCGCTGGGGCGCCGAGAAGGCCGCCGCGCTGGCCGAGGCCACCGAGCGCGACGCCCGCACCGCCGGCGACCTGCCGCTCTCCGCGGCCGCCTTCGGCCGCGAGCTGGCGGACCGGCTGCCCGCCGACGCCATCCTCTTCGACGAGGCGCTGACCTGCTCGCCGGGCATCTTCCGCTACCTGCCGCCGAACACCCCCGGCCACTGGTTCCAGACCCGCGGCGGTTCGCTGGGCGTCGGCATCCCCGGCGCGATCGGCGCCAAGCTCGCCCACCCCGAGCGGACCGTGGTCGGCTTCACCGGCGACGGCGGCTCGATGTACACCGTGCAGGCGCTCTGGACCGCCGCCCGCTACGACATCGCGGCCAAGTTCGTGATCTGCAACAACGGCCGCTACAAGCTGCTCGACAACAACATCGAGCAGTACTGGAACACCGAGGGCATCGAGCCGCACGCCTTCCCCGAGATCTTCGACCTGACCCGGCCCGAGATCGACTTCGCCGCGCTCTCCGAGTCGCTGGGCGTGCGCGCCGTCCGGGTCGAGAAGCCCGAGCAGATCGCCCCGGCCATCGCCGAGGCGCTGGCCCACCCCGGCCCGTTCCTGATCGACCTCGTGGTCGAGCGTTCCTCCTGACCCAGCCCGACAACCCACGGAAGGGGGCACCTGCCATGCGGCTGACCGGCCGGAAGATCGCCGTGCTCATGGAGAGCGACTTCTACGAACCCGAAATCCTGTACTACCAGCGCCGGTTCGCCGAGGAGGGCGGCGAGGTGCACTTCCTGACCCGGCTCTGGGGCGGCGAGCGGCTGGTGTTCCGCGGCCACGAGCACCGGATGCCCTTCGAGGTGACCGAGTCCTTCGAGGACCTGGACGAGTACGGGCTGAAGGAGTTCTCCGCGGTCATCGTCCCGGCCGGCATCGTGGCGGACCGGCTGCGCTACACCGAGGACATCGACAAGCTGCCGCCGGCCGCGGTCTTCCTGCGCCGGGCCTTCGCCGACCCGGCGATCGTCAAGGGCATCATCTGCCACGGCATGTGGCTGGCCGCCCCGATCCCCGCGGTGATCCGCGGGCGGAAGGCGGTGGTGCACAACAACCTGCTCGGCGACCTCAGGAACATGGGCGGGATCTACGTCGACCAGGACGTGGTGATCGACGGCGACCTGGTGACCGCCCGCACCGGCAACGACTGCCACGTGTTCGCCCGCACCATCATCGAGCAGGTCGCCCGGCACGGCCGGCGGGCCTGAGTCCCACCCCGCCGGGCGCGGCACCCGCGCCGCGCCCCGCCACCCCGAGTTCCGCCCCCACGAGAGGAGTTACGCCATGACCGAGCGTGTCGTCCGCCGCCCTCGTCCGACCGCCGCCTCCCGAGTGCGCCACCGGTCCGAGCCGATCGGCCGGATCCCGGTCCTCGACGTCAGGCCGGCGGTGGAGGGCGGCCGGTGGCCGGCCAAGGCGGCGGCGGGAGAGACCTTCGAGGTCTCCGCCACGGTGTTCCGCGAGGGCCACGACGCGGTCGGCGCCAACGTGGTGCTGCGCGGCCCCGGCGGCCGGCGCGGCCCGTGGACGCCGATGCGCGAGGTGGCCCCCGGCACCGACCGGTTCAGCGCCCGGGTCACGCCGACCGTGCCGGGCCGCTGGTGGTACCAGGTGGAGTCGTGGAGCGATCCGATCACCGGCTGGCAGAAACGCGCGGCGGTCAAGGTCCCAGCCGACCTCGACGCCGAACTCACCCTGGCCGAGGGCGCCGAGCTGTTCGCCCGGGCGGCCGAGAACGTCCCCCGCGGGCGCGGCCGGAGCCTGCTGCTGGGCACCGTCGCCGTGCTGCGCGACCGGGAGCGCCCGGCCGAGGAGCGCTGGCGGGCCACCCGCCGGCCGCGGGTCACCGCGGTGCTGGCCCGCTACCCGCTGCGGGACCTGCTCAGCCGCTCCGCGGAGTACGAGCTGACGGTGGACCGCCGGCGGGCGCTGTACGGGTCCTGGTACGAGTTCTTCCCGCGCTCCGAGGGCGCGGACACCACGGTGACCCCGCCGGTGTCGGGGACCCTGCGGACCGCGGCCCGGCGGCTGGCGGGCGTCGCCGCGATGGGCTTCGACGTGGTCTACCTGCCGCCGATCCACCCGATCGGCCGCAGCTACCGCAAGGGCCCGGACAACACCCTGGCCGCCGGCGCGCACGACGTGGGCTCGCCGTGGGCGATCGGCTCGGCCGAGGGCGGGCACGACGCCGTCCACCCCGACCTCGGCACCATCGAGGACTTCGACCACTTCGTCGCCGAGGCCACCGCGCTGGACCTGGATGTCGCCCTGGACTTCGCCCTCCAGTGCTCCCCCGACCACCCGTGGGTCACCGAGCACCCCGAGTGGTTCACCCACCGCGCGGACGGCACCATCGCGTACGCCGAGAACCCGCCGAAGAAGTACCAGGACATCTACCCGATCAACTTCGACCAGGACTTCGACGGCATCGTCCGAGAGACGCTGCGGATCCTGCGCTTCTGGATGGGCCACGGGGTGCGGATCTTCCGGGTCGACAACCCGCACACCAAGCCGGTGAACTTCTGGGAGGCGGTGCTGGCGGACATCGCCCGCACCGACCCGGACGTGGTCTTCCTGGCCGAGGCCTTCACCCGCCCGGCGATGCTGGAGACGCTGGCCAAGGTCGGGTTCCACCAGTCGTACACCTACTTCACCTGGCGCACCACCAAGAACGACCTCACCGAGTACTTCACCCAGCTCGCCGGTGACACGGCCGGCTACCTGCGGCCCAACCTGTTCACCAACACCCCCGACATCCTGCACTCCTACCTCCAGCACGGCGGCCGGGCCGCCTTCGCGGTGCGCGCCGTGCTGGCCGCCACCCTCGCGCCCAGCTGGGGCGTCTACGCGGGCTACGAGCACTACGAGAACACCCCCGTGCACACCGGCTCGGAGGAGTACCTGCACTCCGAGAAGTTCGAGCTGCGCCCGCGCGACTGGACCCGCCCCGACACCCTCGCCCCGCTGCTCACCACGCTCAACCGGCTGCGCCGCGCGCACCCCGCCCTGCAGCAGCTGCGCGACCTGCGGTTCCACGAGACCGACAACGACCACGTGATCGCGTACTCCAAGGCCGCCACGGGCGCGGACGGCGAGCAGGACCGCATCATCACCGTGGTCAACCTCGACCCCCACCACACCCACGAGGCCACCGTCAGCCTGGACCTGCCCGAGGAGACCAAGGTCCGCGACGAGCTCACCGGCGAGATCTACCTCTGGGGCCGGCGCAACTACGTCCGGCTCGACCCCGGCTTCGGTCCCGCCCACATCCTCACCACCCGTCAGGACATATGACATGCCCACCGTCACCGCCGGCTGCCCCTCCTGCCTCGCGGCCGAGGACCAACCGGCCCTCCAGGGCGACGAGTTGCTGCGACCGCTGCTGCCCGCGCTGCTGCCGTGGCTGGTCACCCGGCGCTGGTTCACCCACGAGAGCGGCTGCCTGCAGGACCTGCGCCCGATCAGCGACTCCGTGCTGACCTCCCAGGACCGCTCGGCCGTGCTGGTCCACGCGCTGCTCGACGCCCAGCACACCTCGGGGGCCGCGCGCCGGTACCAGCTGCTGCTCGGCCTGCGCCGGCGGCTGCCGGCCCGGCTGGCCGGCGCGCTCATCGGACAGGCCGTCGGCGGGCGGTGGGACGGTTGGTGGCTGTACGAGGCCAGCGAGGACCCGGAGTTGATGGGCCTGGTGCTGGAGCGCACCCAGCAGAGCCGCAGCCGTTCGCTGCGCCTGACCCTCACCCGCCCGGGCTCGGTGCCGGCCGGCCTCACCCCGCGGCTGCTCGACGTCGAGCAGAGCAACACCTCGGTGGTCTACGGCAACCGGCTGATGCTCAAGTTCTTCCGCCAGCCCCAGCCCGGCGCCCACCCCGAGGTGGAGGTGCTGTCGGCGCTGACCGCGGGCGGCAGCACCGCCACCCCGCGGCTGGTGGGCCGGCTGCACACCGGGGACACCGTGCTCGGCGTGCTCCAGGAGTTCCTGCCCGCCGACGGCAGCGGCTGGGACCTGGCGGTGGGCCAGGCCGCCGAGAGCCTGCGCGGCCAGCAGGGCAGCTTCGGGCTCGGCGGCTTCAGCGCGGACGCCTACGCGCTCGGCGGCAGCGTGGCCCAGGTGCACCGCCTGCTGGCCCGGCACTTCCCCTGCCGGAACCTGACCCAGCAGCAGATCTGCCGACAGGCCGACGAGTTGATCGTCCGGCTGCGCGAAGCAGTCGACACGGTTCCGCAGTTGGAGCCCTACGCCGGCCGGATCACCGAACTCTACGAGGACTTCGCCCGGGTCGCCTCGCAGGGGCGCGGCCTGGCCGGCCAGCGGATCCACGGCGACCTGCACCTCGGCCAGGTGCTGCGGACCCAGACCGGCTGGAAGGTCATCGACTTCGAGGGCGAACCCGGCCGGCCGACCACTGCCCAGGACCGCCCGCAACCGGTGCTGCGCGACGTGGCCGGCATGCTGCGGTCCTTCGAGTACGCCGCCGAACAGGCCCTCGGCACCGTGCTGACCGAGGACTTCGGCCGGCTCGACGAGCCGCTGCCGCAGTCCCAGGCCGCCCGCATCCGGCACTCCCGGCGGGCCCAGGCCTGGGCGGTCCGTGGCCGGCGCGCCTTCATCGCCGGCTACGCGGCCGGCGGTTCGGTCGACCCGTACTGCCACCCGGTGGTGCTGCGCGCCTTCGAGGCCGACAAGGCCGTCTACGAAGCCGTCTACGAGGCCCGTCACCGGCCCGAGTGGCTGCCCATCCCGCTCACCGCGGTCCACCGCCTGGTGGCCGGGCGCTGAGGCCGGGCCGGATCCGCCGGACCGGCCCCGCCGCTCGCCGTCCTTCCCGAAACCCCGAGAGGATCCCGTTCCCGTGACCATGCAGCTCGCCAGTCCGCTCCAGCTCCCCGACGCCCGGCCGGCACCGGCCGAGGTCGAGCGGCTGCTGTCGGGGGCGCACCACGATCCCCACGCCGTGCTCGGCGTGCACCCGGTGGAACAGGGCGTGGCGGTGCGGGTGCTGCGGCCGGGGGCCGAGCGGGTCGAGCTGCTGACGCCGGCCGGCCCGCTCGCGCTGGTGCCGGGACCGGAGGGCCTGTTCGCGGCACTCCTTCCGATCACCCAACTGCCCGACTACAAGCTGCTGGTGAGCTACCCGGGTGGCAAGCCACTGACCCAGGAGGACGGCTACCGGTTCACCCCGACGCTGGGTGAGCTGGACCTGCACCTGATCCGCGAGGGCCGGCACGAGCGGCTCTGGGAGGCGCTGGGCTCGCACGTCCGTACCGTGGACGGGGTC
>NZ_JBNQTI010000191.1:0-15095 GCF_050325825.1 Kitasatospora sp. LaBMicrA B282 | reverse complement strand
GGCCGCGCTGGAGCAGGTCGCCCCGTGGTGGGCACCAGCCTGGCCAATCGCCTGGCAGCGCACCTACGCCGCGGCCGGCAATGGTGGCTGACCTGCGAGGGCCGGGTCGACTGGGCCGGGGCGCCCGAGCACGGCCCGGCGCCGCAGCGGATGGAGCAGCTCCAGCTGCTCGGCGGCGGTGACTACGTGCTGCCCCCGCTGGACCTGCTGGAGCGCGGCGGCCCGGGCAAGACCCGCAGCGCGCTCAACGACCAGGTGGTCGCCCAGCTGTCCGCGACCTTCGCCGAGTTCAAGGTGGACGCCAAGGTCACCGGCTTCACCCGGGGCCCGACGGTCACCCGCTACGAGGTGGAGCTGGGCCCGGCGGTCAAGGTCGAGCGGATCACCGCGCTGGCCAAGAACATCGCCTACGCGGTGGCCAGCCCGGACGTGCGGATCATCAGCCCGATCCCGGGCAAGTCGGCGGTCGGCATCGAGATCCCCAACGCCGACCGGGAGATGGTCAACCTCGGCGACCTGCTGCGTTCGCGCAGCGCGGCCGAGGACGGCCACCCGATGGTGGTCGGCATGGGCAAGGACGTCGAGGGCCACACGGTGCTCGCCAACCTGGCCAAGATGCCGCACATCCTGGTCGCCGGCGCCACCGGTGCGGGCAAGTCCTCGTGCATCAACTGCCTGATCACCTCGGTGCTGGCGCGGGCCACTCCGGACGAGGTCCGGATGGTGCTGGTCGACCCGAAGCGGGTCGAGCTGACCGCCTACGAGGGCATCCCGCACCTGATCACCCCGATCATCACCAACCCGAAGAAGGCGGCCGAGGCGCTGCAGTGGGTGGTCCGCGAGATGGACCTGCGCTACGACGACCTGGCGGCCTACGGCTTCCGGCACGTGGACGACTTCAACGCCGCGGTCCGGGCCGGCACGGTGACCCCGCCGCCCGGCAGCGAGCGGGAGCTGCGGCCCTACCCGTACCTGCTGGTGATCGTCGACGAGCTGGCCGACCTGATGATGGTCGCGCCGCGCGACGTCGAGGACTCGGTGGTCCGGATCACCCAGCTGGCCCGGGCCGCCGGCATCCACCTGGTGCTGGCCACCCAGCGGCCCTCGGTGGACGTGGTGACCGGTCTGATCAAGGCGAACGTGCCCTCCCGGCTGGCCTTCGCCACCTCGGCGATGGCCGACTCCCGGGTCATCCTGGACCAGCCCGGGGCCGAGAAGCTGATCGGCAAGGGCGACGCGCTCTTCCTGCCGATGGGCGCCGGCAAGCCGGTCCGGATGCAGGGTGCCTTCGTCACCGAGGCGGAGATCGCCGCGGTGGTCGGGCACTGCAAGGACCAGCTGGCCGCCTCCTACCGGGACGACGTCACAGTGGGCGGCGGGGCGAAGAAGGAGATCGACGACGAGATCGGCGACGACCTGGACCTGCTGATCCAGGCGGCCGAGCTGGTGGTCTCCACCCAGTTCGGCTCCACCTCGATGCTGCAGCGCAAGCTGCGGGTGGGCTTCGCCAAGGCCGGGCGGCTGATGGACCTGATGGAGTCGCGCGGCATCGTCGGCCCGAGCGAGGGGTCGAAGGCGCGCGACGTGCTGGTCAAACCGGACGAACTGGACGGGGTGCTGCTGACCCTGCGCGGGTAGGTCGTTGAGCGGGGGTCAGCGGCCCACCGGGGCCGCCGGCACGGGCGCGACGCGCGGTGCGCGTTCGGGCCAACTGCGGTTGAGAAACGCTTCACCCGCACCCCTAGACTGTTCTCTCAGCAGGTGGCCTCCGCTCGAAAGGCGCGCCCAGTGACCATCGGCAAGTCTTCCCACCGTGACAACCGCCGATCCTCCGACGCCTCCTCCACCCCGGCCGAGTCCGCCCCGCCGGCCCGGGACGACTCGTCGTCCATCGGCCGGATCCTGGCCGAGGCCCGGCAGGCCGCCGGGCTGACGGTCGACGAGGTCAGTGCCAGCACCCGGGTGCGGGTCCCGATCGTGCACGCCGTCGAGGAGGACGACTTCAGCCGCTGCGGCGGCGCCTTCTACGCCCGCGGCCACCTGCGCTCGATCGCCCGTGCGGTCGGCGCCGACGGTGACGCGCTGGTGGCCCGCTACGACGAGCTGCACGGCACCGAGCCGGTGCAGCTCGCCCCGGTGGCCACGCTGGACGCCAAGCGGATCCGGGCGACCGGCGGCCGGCCGAACTGGACCGCGGCGATGCTGGTGGCGATCGCCGCGGTGGTGCTGCTGATCGGCTTCAACCTGGTGAGCGGGAAGTCGACCGGGACGGCGGTCGGCTCGGCCAGCTCCCCGCTGCCCTCGGCGGCCTCCTCGGCCCCGGCCGCGCCGAGCAGCGCGCCGGCCCAGCCGCCGGCCCCCGCGCCCAGCGTCGCGCCCATCGCGGCCGCCCCGGCCGACAAGGTGACCGTCAAGCTGGTCGCCGACGCCGGCACCAGCTGGATCTCCGCGCTGGGCGGCGACGGCAGCTCGCTCTTCCAGAACAACCTGGACCAGGGCCAGGACCAGACCTTCACCGACCCCAAGCAGATCAAGCTGGTGATCGGCAACGCGGCGGCCGTGCACCTGTACGTCAACGGCAAGGACCTCGGTCCGGCGGGCAAGGACGGCCAGGTGGTGCACCTCACCTACACCCCCGGCGACCCGCAGGCCGGCTAGGCGCCACCCCGCCGGGGCGGGCCCCGGCGGCGCTCGGCGGCCCCCGGAAACCGCCTCGGAGGCCGTCCGATGTTCGCCGCGCGGCCTCCGGGGGAAACGGCACCGGGGGCCGCGCGTTAATCTTGGCCCTATGCCTGAACGCCGTACTGTCGCCCTGGTCACGCTCGGATGCGCCCGCAACGAGGTCGACTCCGAGGAACTCGCCGGGCGACTGGAGGCCGATGGGTGGCAGCTGGTCGACGACGCGAGCGAAGCCGACGTCGCCGTGGTCAACACCTGCGGCTTCGTCGAAGCCGCCAAGAAGGACTCGGTGGACGCCCTGCTGGAGGCCAACGACCTCAAGGGTCACGGCCGCACCCAGGCCGTGGTCGCGGTCGGCTGCATGGCCGAGCGGTACGGCAAGGAGCTGGCCGACGCCCTGCCGGAGGCCGACGGCGTGCTCGGCTTCGACGACTACGCCGACATCAGCGACCGACTGCAGACCATCCTCTCCGGCGGCCACCACGCCCCGCACCTGCCGCGCGACCGCCGCAAGCTGCTCCCGCTGACCCCGGTCGAGCGCCAGGCCGCGGCCGCCGCGGTGGCGCTGCCCGGGCACGGCGAGGAGGCCGCGTTCGGCGAGGTGGCCGCGGACCTGCCGGACGGGCTCGCCCCGGCCTCCGGGCCGCGCACCCTGCGCAAGCGGCTGGACGACAACCCGGTGGCCTCGATCAAGCTCGCCTCCGGCTGCGACCGGCGCTGCTCGTTCTGCGCCATCCCCGCCTTCCGCGGCTCCTTCATCTCCCGCCGCCCCGCCGACGTGCTGAACGAGGCGGTCTGGCTGGCCGGCCAGGGGGTCAGCGAGGTGGTGCTGGTCAGCGAGAACAACACCTCGTACGGCAAGGACCTCGGCGACATCCGGCTGCTGGAGACGCTGCTGAGCGAGATCGCCGCGGTCCCCGGCATCGAGCGGGTGCGGGTCAGCTACCTGCAGCCGGCCGAGATGCGTCCGGGCCTGATCGAGGCGATGACCACGACCGACAAGGTCGTCCCGTACTTCGACCTCTCGTTCCAGCACTCGGCGCCCGCGGTGCTGCGCCGGATGCGCCGGTTCGGGAACACCGAGCAGTTCCTGGGCCTGCTGGCGACCATCCGCGAGAAGGCGCCGCAGGCCGGGGCCCGGTCCAACTTCATCGTCGGCTTCCCCGGGGAGACCGAGGAGGACTTCGCCGAGCTGGAACGGTTCATCACCGAGGCCGGCCTGGACGCGATCGGCGTCTTCGGCTACTCCGACGAGGACGGCACCGAGGCCGCGACCTTCGAGGGCAAGCTGCCCGAGGACGTGGTGGCCGAGCGCCTGGCCAAGCTCTCCCGGCTGGCCGAGGAGCTGACCGCGCAGCGCGCCGAGCAGCGGATCGGCACCGAGCTGACGGTGCTGGTCGAGTCGGTGGACGTCGACGAGGACGGCGAGCCGCTGATCGAGGGCAGAGCCGCCCACCAGGCGCCGGAGACCGACGGCCTGACCGTGCTCACCGGCGCCGCCGACGCCGAGGTCGGCCAGTACTACCTGGCCCGCGTGGTGGCCAGCGAGGGCGTCGACCTGGTCGCCGAGGCGATCGAGCTCGTCCGCAAGGCGGCCGCGGCATGACCGGCGGGCCGGGCAGCCCGGCAGCGGCGCGCCCGGCCCGTCCGGGGGCGGCACCGACGGCGGGGCCGTCGGTGTGGAACCTCGCCAACCTGCTGACCATGCTGCGGCTCGCGCTGGTGCCGGTCTTCGCCGTGCTGCTGCTGACCGACGGCGGCCACAACCCCAAGTGGCGGGCGGTGGCCTGGGCGGCCTTCGCGATCGCCATGATCACCGACCTGTTCGACGGTGAGATCGCCCGGCGCAAGGGGCTGGTGACCGACTTCGGCAAGATCGCCGACCCGATCGCCGACAAGGCGATCATGGGTGCCGCACTGGTCGGCCTGTCGGCGCTGGGCGACCTGGCCTGGTGGGTCACGGTGGTGATCCTGGCCCGCGAACTGGGCATCACCCTGCTGCGCTTCCTGGTGATCCGGTACGGCGTGATCCCGGCCAGCCGCGGCGGCAAGCTCAAGACCCTCACCCAGGGCATCGCGGTGGGCATGTACGTGCTGCCGCTGACCGGGTGGCTGGCCACCGGCCGCGCGGTGCTGATGGTGCTGGCGGTGCTGCTGACCGTCGGCACCGGAGCCGACTACGTGCGCCAGGCCGTCCAACTGCGGCGGGCCGGGCGGGAGCGGGAGACGTCGTGACCGAGTTCGTCCCGTTGGCCGAGCGGGTGCACGCCGAACTGCGGGCGGCGGGCGCCACGGTGGCGGTGGCGGAGTCGCTGACCGGCGGGCTGCTGGCCGCGCAGCTGGTGGCGGTGCCGGGGGCGTCGGAGACCTTCCGCGGCTCGGTCACCGCCTACGCCACCGAGTTGAAGGCCTCGGTGCTCGGGGTGGACGAGGGACTGCTGGCGGTCGAGGGGCCGGTCCACCCGGTGGTGGCCCGCCAGATGGCCGACGGCGTGCGCCGGCTGCTCGGTGCCACCTACGGGCTGGCCACCACCGGAGTGGCCGGACCGACCGAGCAGGACGGGCGTGCGGTGGGCACGGTACACCTGGCCTTCGCCGGTCCGGGGGGAACTGTGGCGAGATCGCCCCGGCTGTCCGGGGACCGTGCCACAATCCGACGCAAGGCGGTGGCCGGGGCCCTGGAGCTCTTCCTGGACCGGATGGCGACCGAGGAGATCGCCACCGGCACCACGGGCGTCAGTTGAACAACGCCTGAACAGGCAGAATCCGGGGAACCTCTCTTCAGGAGGGGCGTGCGTGCGCCCGGGGCGGGAACAACAGGGGAGGGGAGAGGCTTGCAGCCCAGAGTGAACACGACCACGGTCCCCGCACACGAAGCGGGCAAGGCGGTACGGTGGGGACGTGACATCTCGATCCGCAGTCCGAGGAGGGAGCCACCGATGATCCTGCTCCGTCGCCTCTTGGGTGACGTGCTGCGTCGGCAGCGCCAGCGCCAGGGCCGCACACTGCGCGAGGTGTCGGCCGCCGCACGAGTCTCGCTCGGGTACCTCTCCGAGGTCGAGCGCGGGCAGAAGGAGGCCTCCTCCGAGCTGCTCTCGGCGATCTGTGACGCACTCGACGTACGGATGTCCGAGGTCATGCGCGAGGTGAGCGACGAACTGTCGCTGGCCGAGCTCGCCTCCATGGCCGCGCTCTCCGAGGACGGCCTGCTGCGTCCGGTGCTGGAGCCCGTGCCGCTGCCCGCACCGGGCGAACGGATGAGCTCGATCACTCCGAAGGCTGCCGCCGTGGATGTCGTCGCTGCCTGATCCCGTTCCACTGGGGGCCACTGCGTTCTGTCGGGGGCCGCTGCCCGGTCGGGCCGAGAGAAGGAGTCGCGCATGGACCGCTCGACCAGGGGCGGGCCTGCGGGCCGAATAACGCGTCGCAGCCGAATAGCTCGGCGCACCCGTCCGGCCGTTCGAGCACTCCGCCGGACGGTCGCCGCCGTCCGTGCGACTCGCACCGGCCGGCGCCGTTGGGTCACCGTCGCGCTGCCGGCCGCCCTGACCGCGCTCGCGCTCTGCTGGTGGTTGCTGCCCGTGGACGGGCGGCCTGCCGGGCCCGGAGCGCTGCCGCTGCTGCTCACGCTGGCCGGTTGGGGCCTGGGCGTGCTGCCGGTGCACAGCGACCGGCGGCCGGTGCGCCCGCGCCGCCGGCTAGCCGCGCAGCCGCAGCCCGCGCGGGGTGGCGTGGAAGCCCCCCAGCTCCAGTACCGCGCCGAGCGCTGAACCGAGCGCCGGCTCGCCGTTGGCCCGCTCCACCGTCAGGCTGCCGAGCAGGCCGCGCCGCACCGCCTCGGCCAGGGCCCGCACCGCCGTGGCCAGGGCCGCCTCGTCGGCCGCCCAGCTGAGCAGCGACTTGCCGCCGCGCTCCAGGTAGAGCACCAACTCCCCCTCCACCAGCACCACCAGCGCGCCGGCCTTGCGGCCCGGGCGGTGCGCGCTCGCCGGCCGGCCGGACGGCTCCGCGGCGCCCGTCTCGCGGCCGGAGGCCTCTGCGACGCCCGCCCCGCCGCCGGGCGGCTCGGCGGCGCCGGTCTCCCGGCCGGGGGGCTCGGGCCAGGGCAGCGCGGCACCATAGGCATTGGCCGGGTCGGCCGCCGCCAGCACCTGCGCCGACGCCTCCGCGCCCGGATCGGCCGGACCGCCGGTGGCCGGACTGCCGGTGATCGGGCCGCCCGTGGCCCAGTCACCGGCCGCCGCCCGCTCCTGGCGGCTGCTGACCGACCGCAGCCGGTCCGCCGCGCCGTCCATCGCGAACTGGGCCCCGCCCAGCCCCTCGACCAGGTAGCCCCGCCGGGCCAGCCCCCGCTCCTCGAAGGCGGACAGCACCCGGTAGACCCCGGCGAAGCCGCCGGGGATCCGCTCGGCCTGCACAGTGCCGCGGGTGAGCACCCCGTGCCGGTCCAGCAGCACCTGGGCCTGGGCAGCGGCCCGGGCGGTCGGCTCGGCCGCATCGGGCAGCAGCGACCACCGGCCGCCCACGGTCGGGTCGGCGGGCCGGGCCGGGGTGCGGCCGAGCGCGCCGTAGCGGCCGCGCGGCACGCTGCGCGGGGCCCGGTGCGCGGTGGCCCCGGCGGTGCGGGCCGAGCCGAGCAGGGCACGGACCGGGGCGAGGGTGTCGTTGGTCACCCGGCCGGCCCAGACCAGGTCCCAGAGCGCGGCGGCGAGCTCGGCCGGCGGCTCGTCCGGCAGCGAACCGCAGAGCTGGTCGAACCGCACTCCGTAACCGCTGGAGAGCGCGTCCAGCAAGGCCTGATGGCGCGGGGTGAGGGTCAGTGGCAGCGGGTCGGGGCGCAGCAGGTCGGCGTTCTCGCCCAGGTGCAGGCTGATCCAGCCGTCCTTGCCGGGCAGCGCGCCGGCGCCGGCCCAGCCGATCTCGCCCTCGGACATCAGCTTGTCCAGCAGGCCGGGCTGGTAGTCGCGCAGCCGGCCCGGCAGCACCAGCCGCTCCAGCGCGGAGGCCGGCACGGCGGCCCCCTGGAGCTGCTCGACCACCCGGAAGAGTCCGTCCTCGCCGCGCAGTTGATGGCCGCCCAGGTGCTGCCACTGGGGCAGGAAGGCGGCCAGCGCGCGCGGCGGCACCGCCTCCACCTCCTGGCGCAGCGCGGCCAGCGAGCGGCGGCGCAGCCGGCGCAGGACCTCCGCGTCGCACCACTCGACCTCGCCGGTGCCGCCGGCCTCGACCGGGCGGAACTCGCCCTGGACCAGCCGCCCGGTGGCGGTCAGCCGCTGCAGCGTGCCGGCGACCACGGCGGTGCCCAGGCCGAACCGGTCGGCCGCCCGATGGGCGGTGAACGGGCCGTTGGTCCGGGCGAAACGGGCCAGCAGGTCGCCGAGCGGGTCCTTCACCGGCTCGGTGAAGGCCTCCGGGACGCCGACCGGCAGCGGGGTGCCGAGGGCGTCGGCGAGCCGCCCGGCATCCTCGATCGCGGCCCAGCGCTGCTCTCCGGCGATCTTGACCCGGATGGCGCGGCGGGCGCCGCGCAGCTGCTCGGGCCAGTCGGGCTCGGCACCGCGGGCGGCCAGTTCGGCCGGGCCGAGCGGGCCGAGCAGGCGCAGCGCGTCGGCCACCCCCTCGACGTCCTTGATCCGCCGCTCGGGGGTGAGCCGCTGCAGCTCGGCCTCCAGCTCGGCCAGCACCGCGGGGTCGATCAGCTCGCGCAGCTCGGCCTGGCCGAGCAGCTCGGCGAGCAGCCGGGAGTCCAGGGCGAGGGCGGCGGCCCGGCGCTCGGCGAGCGGGGAGTCGCCCTCGTAGAGGTACTGGGCGACGTAGCCGAAGAGCAGCGACCGGGCGAAGGGGGAGGGCTCGGGGGTGGTGACCTCGACCAGCCGCACGGCGCGCGACTCGAGGTCGCGCATCAGCTCGACCAGGCCTGGCAGGTCGAAGACGTCCTGGAGGCACTCGCGGACCGCCTCCAGGACGATCGGGAAGGAGCCGTACTCGCTGGCCACCTCCAGCAGTTGGGCGGCCCGTTGGCGCTGCTGCCAGAGCGGGGTGCGCTTGCCGGGGCTGCGCCGGGGCAGCAGCAGGGCGCGCCCGGCGCACTCGCGGAACCGGGAGGCGAACAGCGCCGAGCCGCCGACCTGGTCGGTGACCAGCTGCTCGACCTCGCCCGGGTCGAAGAGCACCGCATCGGCGCCGACCGGGGCCTCGTCGGCGGCCGGGGCGGCCGCCGGCGGGCCGCCGCCCGGGGGACCGAAGTCGAAGTCGGCGCCCAGCAGGTCGGCGTCCGGCAGGCGCAGCACGATGCCGTCGTCGCCGTGCATCACCTGCGGGTCCAGGCCGTGGCGCTCGCGCAGCCGGGCACCCAGCGCCAGCGCCCAGGGGGCGTGCACCTGGGCGCCGAACGGGGAGTGGATGACGATCCGCCAGTCGCCCAGCTCGTCACGGAAGCGCTCGACCACGATGGTGCGGTCGTCGGGCAGGTGGCCGGCGGACTGGCGCTGCTCGGTCAGGTAGCCGAGCAGGTTGTCGGCCGCCCAGTCGTCCAGGCCGGCGCCGAGCAGCCGGGCCCGGGCCTCGGGTTCGGGCAGGGCGCCCAGTTCCCGGACGAAGGCGCCGAGGGCGCGGCCGAGTTCCAGCGGGCGGCCGAGCGAGTCGCCCTTCCAGAACGGCAGCCGGCCCGGCACCCCGGGGGCCGGGGTGACCAGCACCTTGTCGTGGGTGATCTCCTGGATCCGCCAGGAGCTGGTGCCCAGGGTGAAGACGTCGCCGACCCGGGACTCGTAGACCATCTCCTCGTCCAGCTCTCCCACCCGGCCGCCGCCCTTCTTCGGGTCGGTGCCGGCGATGAAGACGCCGAACAGGCCGCGGTCGGGGA
This sequence comes from Kitasatospora sp. LaBMicrA B282, assembly GCF_050325825.1. Taxonomy (NCBI): domain Bacteria; kingdom Bacillati; phylum Actinomycetota; class Actinomycetes; order Kitasatosporales; family Streptomycetaceae; genus Kitasatospora; species Kitasatospora sp. LaBMicrA B282. Next base: position 5,551 of record NZ_JBNQTI010000191.1, on the reverse strand, counting down.
TGGTGCCGCCGGAGGTGACGGCCAGCCGCTGGGCGCCGGGCCGGCCGGTGACGGTGCCGGCGACCCGGTCCCAGACCAGGCGCGGGCGCAGCTCGGCGAAGGCGTCCGAGGGGTAGCGGCCCGCCAGCATGTCGAGCACCGAGTCGAAGGCGGACTGCGGCAGGGTGGCGAACGGTGCCGCCCGGCGGACCAGGGTCAGCAGCTCGGTGACGTCCCAGGTGTCCAGCGCGGTGATCGCGACCAACTGCTGGGCCAGCACGTCCAGCGGGTTGCGCGGGACGCGCAGCGCCTCGATCCGCCCGGCCCGCATCCGCTCGGTGACCACCGCGGACTGCACCAGGTCGCCGCGGTACTTGGGGAAGACCACCCCGGTGGAGACGGCGCCGACCTGGTGGCCGGCCCGGCCGACCCGCTGCAGCCCGGAGGCGACCGAGGGCGGGGACTCCACCTGCACCACCAGGTCCACCGCGCCCATGTCGATGCCCAGCTCCAGGCTGGAGGTGGCCACCACGGCGGGCAGCCGGCCAGCCTTGAGCTCCTCCTCCACCAGGGCGCGCTGCTCCTTGGAGACCGAGCCGTGGTGCGCCCGGGCCAGCACCGGCGGGGCGCCCTTGGCGGCGCCGGCCTCGGCCATCAGCTGGGCGGGGGCGTGGTGCTCGGGCAGCGGGGTGCCGGTGGCCCGCTCGTGGGCGATCTCGTTCAGCCGGTTGCACAGGCGCTCGGCCAGGCGGCGGGAGTTGGCGAAGACGATGGTCGAGCGGTGCGCCTGGACCAGGTCGACGATCCGCTCCTCGACGTGCGGCCAGATCGAGGCGGTGCGGGCGGGGTCGGCCTGGCCGGCTTGGTCGGCGGCCGGGGCGGGGGAGAGCTCGCCGAGGTCGGCGACCGGGACCACCACGGAGAGGTCGAACTGCTTGGCGGCGGGTGGCTGGACGATCGCGGCCCCGCGCTGGGGGCTCAGGTAGCGGGCCACCTCCTCGACCGGGCGGACGGTGGCGGACAGGCCGATCCGGCGGGCCGGGCGCTCCAGCAGCTGGTCCAGCCGCTCCAGGCTGAGCGCCAGGTGGGCGCCGCGCTTGGTGCCGGCGACCGCGTGCACCTCGTCCAGGATCACCGTGTCGATGCCGCGCAGCGCCTCCCGGGAGGCGGAGGTGAGCAGCAGGAAGAGCGACTCGGGGGTGGTGATCAGGATGTCCGGCGGATGGCTCTGGAAGCGGCGGCGGTCGGCGGCCGGGGTGTCACCCGAGCGGATGCCGACCTGCACCTCGGGCTCGGGCAGGCCCAGCCGGGTGGCCGCCTGGCGCAGGCCGGCCAGCGGCGCGCGCAGGTTGCGCTCGACGTCCACCGCGAGCGCCTTCAGCGGGGAGACGTAGAGCACCCGCAGCCGCTTGCGGGACTCGGCGGGCGGCGGGGTGCTGCTCAGCCGGTCCAGCGCGGAGAGGAAGGCGGCCAGCGTCTTGCCGGAGCCGGTGGGGGCCACCACCAGGACGTCCTGCTGCCCCCGGATGGCCGCCCAGGCGCCGGCCTGGGCGCCGGTCGGGCGGTCGAAGGCGGCCTCGAACCAGGCCCGGGTGGCCGGGGCGAAGCCGGTCAGCGGGTCGACGGGGCGGTCCGTCGCGGAGTCCGGCGAGGGGCCCGGTGCGGGGTCCTTCGGCGGGTCCTGGTGGGGGTCCGGTGCGGCCATGCCACCCATGGTGCCGCGCCGCACCGACAGGGCGGGTCGATCCGGCCCGCGCCCGGCCGGCGGGGGTTCACCCGGGGCCGCTCCGGCCGGGCCCGCCGGTCGGCGCGGGGTACCGCCGGATGGCCCCGTTCGCGGGCCGGCAAAAGGAGCAAATCGCATATCCCGCTCATATGGTGATGCTTCGTGCGGCGCACAGGGGCCCGCCCGAGGAGCGGAGGACACCGATGGGCGAGGTCCGGTTGGTCTCCCGCCGTCCGCTGCGCCGCCGGACCCTGCTGCTGCGCAGCTCGCCCGCCGTGTTCGCGGCCGCCCTGCTGCTGGGCGGTGCCGTGCCCTACTTCGCCGGGGCCGACCGCGGCTACCTCAGCTACCTGGTGCTCGCCGACCGGACCGACGCCCGGGGGGCGGCCGACGCCCGGCAGGCGGTGCGCGCCGTCGGCGGGCAGGTGGTGCAGGACTACCCGCAGATCGGCGCGGTGCTCGCCTACGCCGACGACCGCCGGTTCGCCCCCCGGCTGCGGGCCCGCCCCGGGATCACCGCGGTCGGGGCCACCCGGACCGCGCCGGTGCCCGGTCCGCCGGGCGCGCTCGCCGGGGCGGGGGACTTCCACGCCACCGTGGACCTCGGTGCCACCGGGGGCGACGCCGCCGCGCTGGCACCCGCCGACAGCACCCCGACCGTGCCGGACCCGGGGGAGCGGCCCGCCTGGAACCTGGCGATGCTCGGCGGCCCGGCGGCCGCCCAGTCGCCAGCCGCGCTGCTCGCGGCGCCCGGGGTCGGCCGGGTGCGGGACGGCGCGCAGGCGGCGGCGCTGCGCCGGGTCCTGGTCGCGGTGCTCGACTCGGGCGTCGACGACACCCACCCCGACCTGCGCGAGGCGGTCAGCCCCGGCGACTCGGCCTCCTGCGCGGACGGCCGTCCGGACGCCCGGTCCGGGGTCTGGCGGCCGGACGACGGGGTGGTGGAGAGCGGCCACGGCACCCACGTGGCCGGGTTGATCGGAGCCGCCCGGGACGGCCGGGGCGTGGTGGGCGTGGCGCCGGGGGTGCGGATCGCGGCGGTGCGGCTGCTCGGCCCGCTCGGGCAGTACTACCCGGAGAACATCGTCTGCGGCCTGCTCTGGGCCGCCGACCACGGCGCGGCGGCGATCAACAACAGCTACTTCGCCGACCCGTGGAAGTACAACTGCCCCGAGGACCCCGACCAGGGGGCGGTGATCCTGGCGGTCGGCCGGGCGGTGGCCTACGCCCAGCGCCGGGCCCTGGTGGTGGCCTCGGCCGGGAACGACGCCCAGGACCTGGCCGCCCCGCGGACCGACGAGCGCAGCCCCAACGACCGGACCTTCGGCCCGGCCCAGGACCGGCACCTGGGCACCGAGTGCATCCGGCTGCCCGGTGAACTGCCCGGGGTGCTCCAGGTCAGCGCGGTCACCCGGGACGGGGCGATCGCGGCCTACTCGAACTACGGCGCGGGGCGGATCGCGCTGGCCGCCCCGGGCGGCGACCCGGACGGCGGGCCGAGCGGGGCGATCGTCTCGGACTGGCCGGGCGGGCGGTACGCGGCACTGGCCGGCACCTCGATGAGTGCGGCCCACGTCACCGGGGCGATCGCGGTGGCCGCCGCGCTGCACCCGGGGTGGGGGCCGGCGCCGCTGCGCGACCTGCTGCTGGCCCAGGCGGGGGCGAACTGTCCGGTGGGGCAGGGGCTGTGCCGGGACCGGCGCGGGTACGGGGCCGGGATCGTCGCGCTGCCGCACTGAGCGGGCGCGGGACCGGGGACCGGGGACGGGGGCCGGGAGCGCGGGTCGGCGGGGGCGATACTGGGCGGCATGAGGCTGACCGAGTTCTGGCGACGGATGAACGAGCACTTCGGCACCAGCTACGCCGAGTCGTTCGCGAGCGACCACGTGATGAGCGAGCTGGGCGGCCGGACGGTGCAGCAGGCGCTGGACGCGGGCTGGGAGGCCAAGGACGTCTGGCGGGTGGTCTGCCAGGTCATGGGGGTGCCCGCGCCGCTGCGCTGAGCCGCTGGGCGGGGTCGTCGGGCGCGGTCGTCGTGCCGGGGGCGGGCCGGAATCGATCACGAGGGCAGGCTGCCGGGTCCGGGCGCTGCCCGCTGTTCGAACACGTGTTCCCTATACTGGCTTTCCGGCGAGTTTTCCACAGGCCAAGCCCGTCCGGGCCGGATTGTCGGTGGGACGCGCTAGCGTCGAGGACGATGAAGCGCACAGCACAGAACCCAAGGGTGGAAGCCATGGCAGGCACGGACCGCGAGAAGGCCCTGGAGGCCGCACTCGCTCAGATCGAGCGGCAGTTCGGCAAGGGCTCGGTGATGCGCCTGGGCGACCAGGCCCGAGCCCCGATCGACGTGATCCCCACCGGGTCGACCGCGCTGGACGTCGCGCTCGGGGTCGGCGGCCTGCCCCGCGGCCGGGTGATCGAGATCTACGGTCCCGAGTCCTCCGGCAAGACCACGCTGACCCTGCACGCCGCGGCCAACGCGCAGCGGCTCGGCGGCACCGTCGCCTTCGTCGACGCCGAGCACGCCCTGGACCCGGAGTACGCCCGCAAGCTCGGCGTCGACACCGATGCGCTGCTGGTCTCCCAGCCGGACACCGGTGAGCAGGCCCTCGAGATCACCGACATGCTGATCCGCTCCGGCGCGATCGACCTGATCATCATCGACTCGGTGGCCGCGCTGGTGCCGCGCGCCGAGATCGAGGGCGAGATGGGCGACTCGCACGTCGGTCTGCAGGCCCGCCTGATGAGCCAGGCGCTGCGGAAGATCGCCGGTGCGCTGAACCAGTCCAACACCACGGCGATCTTCATCAACCAGCTGCGCGAGAAGATCGGCGTCATGTTCGGTTCGCCGGAGACCACCACCGGTGGTCGCGCGCTGAAGTTCTACGCCTCGGTCCGCCTGGACATCCGCCGGATCGAGACCCTGAAGGACGGCACCGAGGCGGTCGGCAACCGCACCCGGGTGAAGGTGGTCAAGAACAAGGTCGCCGCTCCGTTCAAGCAGGCCGAGTTCGACATCCTCTACGGCCACGGCATCAGCTGGGAGGGTGGCCTGATCGACATGGGTGTCGAGCACGGCATCATCCGCAAGGCCGGCGCCTGGTACACCTACGAGGGCGACCAGCTGGGCCAGGGCAAGGAGAACGCCCGCAACTTCCTGCGCGACAACCCGGCGCTGGCCGAGGAGATCGAGAAGAAGATCAAGGTCAAGCTGGGCGTCGAGGTCGACCCGGACGCGCCGGCCGACGGCGCCGCGCCGGTCGCCGAGGCGGACGGTGCGGCCAAGCCGATCACCGCCACCGCCGCGAAGGCCACCCCGGCCAAGAAGGCGGCGGCCGCGAAGGCCTGAGCGACTGATGAGGAGCGAGCCGGGGGGTGAGGTGGACCGGTCGGGCGGTTGGGGGCCGCGCGACTGGTGTGCCAGCGGCGTCGGCGGCGAGAGTTTCGACCTCGCCCCCGAGCCGTCCGTGCGCCGACCCGGTCGGGCCCGCAGGTCGCCGAGCGGGTCGGGGGCCGAGTCGACGGCGGAGCGCGCCTTCGAGCCGGCGGACGAGGTGGTGACCGGGCTGGGGGTCCGGTCGGCTGCCCGGTCGGCCGGGCCGGTGGCGGGCCGGGGGGACGACGAGTGGGCTGTTGAGGCCAAGGGGGAGCAGCAGGGCGAGCGCCCGGACTGGGTGGTGGATGCCGCGGAGGGGCCGGCATCCACGGCGGAGCCGGTCGCCGATGCGCCGTTCGGCGACCTGCCGTTCGACGAGCCGCCGTTCGCCAGGGCGGCGGCGCGGTCCGGTGCAGCCCGGGCGGGCGGCGCGCGGTCCGGCGGCGCGCGGGGCGGGGCCGAGATCGGAA
>NZ_JBNQTI010000190.1:0-15390 GCF_050325825.1 Kitasatospora sp. LaBMicrA B282 | reverse complement strand
GGGCAGCGGGGCCGGCCCGGCGGGCTGCTCGGCGCCGGGCGCGGCCGCCGGTATCGACGGGGGTTCGGTCGGCATCGGCGGGACCGGGCGCGCGGCGACCGGCGCGGGGGCGGGAGCAGGGGCGGGTGCGGCCTCGGGGTCCCGGGCCTCGGGGTCCCGGGCCTCGGGGTCCCGGGCCTTGGGGACCCGGGCCTCGCCGGCTCCCGGCATCCCCGGCACCGAGGTGGCCGCCGCCGATCCGTGGCCCGAGCGGACCAGCAGCGCGGAGAGCGATTTCACTGTGACTTGACGCGTACTCAAGAGAATCGTTTCGCCTCCGGTCGTCCCAGCAACGCCGTGAGCAGCGTGGCACGGCCGAACAGCTGATCCGACAAATCGCGCAAACGCCGGACGGCGGCCCGGCCCGCGCGCTAGGCTCCACCCTTCGCGCGCGCCGAACCGCCGTCCGTACGCTCCTGACTAATCGTCAGTTCTCTGCTACAGCTGCCGAAGCAGCACGCCGGGCCGCTCCAGGCAGTCCGCGACGAACCGCAGGAAGCCGCCCGCCGTGCCCCCGTCGCAGACCCGGTGGTCGAAGGTGAACGACAGCTGGGTCACCTGGCGCACCGCGAGCTGCCCGTCGTGCACCCAGGGCTTGGCGGTGATCCGGCCCACCCCGAGCATCGCCGCCTCCGGGTGGTTGATGATCGGGGTCGACCCGTCCACCCCGAAGACGCCGTAGTTGTTCAAGGTGAAGGTGCCGCCGGTGAGTTCGGCCGGGCTGAGACTGCCGTCGCGGGCCGCCACGGTCAGCCGGGACAGCTCGGCGCTCAGCTGCTCGGTGGTCAGCCGGTGCGCGTCGCGCACCACCGGGACCACCAGGCCGCGTTCGCCCTGCGCGGCGAAGCCCAGGTGCACGGCCCGGTGCCGGCGCAGCGCGGTGGCCGTGCCGTTCGCGTCCAGTTCGACGCTGGCGTTCAGCTCGGGGTGCCGGGCCAGGCCCGCCACGCAGATCCGGGCCAGCAGCGCCAGCAGGCTGACCTTGGGCTCCGGGCCCTGGTTCAGCTGCGCGCGCATCGCCAGCAGTTCGGTGGCGTCGGCGTCCACCCAGCAGGTGGCGGCGGGGATCTCGTGGTGGCTGCGGGTGAGCTTCTCGGCCACCGTGCGGCGCAGGCCGCGCAGCGGGACCAGCTCCGCCTCCGCCGCCTCCGCCGCGACCGGGGCGGCGGCCGTCGACCGGGGCGCGGGTGCGGCCGGCCGGAGCGCGCGCTCCACGTCGGCCCGCATGATCAGCCCGTCCGGGCCGCTGCCGGTGACCCGGGCCAGGTCCACCCCGTGCTCCCGGGCCAGCCGGCGCACCAGCGGCGAGATCACCGCGACCACGCCGCCGCCCGCCGGCGCCGCCACGGGCTCGGGCACCGCGACGGGTGCGACGGGCGGCGCGACGGGTGCGACGGGCGGCGCGACGGCGGCCGGAACGGCGACCGGAGCCGCGATCGGCGCCGAGGCAGCGGCCGGCGCCGAGGCAACCGCCGGGCCGCCCACCCGGCGCCGCCGGGAGCCCTTGCCGCCCTCGGCCACGCCGTACCCGACCAGCGGCCGCTCGACGGTCGTGCCGGCGCCGCCGCCGGTGCCGTCCGGCACCGCGGTCCCCGGCTCCGGCGCCACCGCGACGGTGACCAACGGTGCGCCCACCGCCAGCTCCTCGCCGACCTGGCCGAACAGCGCGGTGACCACCCCGCCGTACGGGCAGGGCACCTCCACCGCGGCCTTGGCGGTCTCCACCTCGACCACCGGCTGGTCGACCGCGATCACCTCGCCGACCTCGACCAGCCACCGCACCACCTCGGCCCCGGTGAGTCCCTCACCGAGGTCGGGCAGGGTGAACTCGCGCACGATGGGCATCACGCTCAGTCCTCCCACTGCAGCTTGGCGACCGCGTCCAGGATCCGGTCCACCCCGGGCAGGTGGTGGTGCTCCAGCATCGGCGGCGGGTAGGGGATGTCGAAACCGGTGACCCGCAGCACCGGGGCGGCCAGGTGGTGGAAGCAGCGCTCGGTGACCCGGGCGGCGATCTCCGCGCCGACCCCGCCAAACCCGGTCGCCTCGTGCACCACCACGGCCCGGCCGACCGAGCGGACCACGGCGGCCACCGTGGCGTCGTCGAACGGCACCAGGCTGCGCAGGTCGAGCACGGCCAGGTCCCAGCCCTCGGCCCGGGCCGCCTCGGCGGCCTCCAGGCAGACCGGCAGCGAGGGGCCGTAGGTGATCAGTACCGCCGAGCTGCCGGGGCGGCGCAGCACCGCGCGGCCGATCGGCTCGACGGCGGCGGTCGGGTCGAGCTGGTCCTTGGCCCAGTAGAGCCGCTTGGGCTCCAGGAAGATCACCGGGTCGTCGGAGGCGATCGAGGCGCGCAGCAGGCCGTAGGCGTCGGCGACGGTGGCCGGGGTGACCACGTGCAGGCCGGGGGTGCCGGCGTAGTAGGCCTCGGAGGAGTCGCTGTGGTGCTCGACGCCGCCGATCCCGCCGCCGTAGGGCACCCGGACGGTGATCGGCAGCGGCAGCTGTCCGGCGGTCCGGTTGCGCATCTTGGCGACGTGCGAGACGAGCTGCTCCATCGCCGGGTAGGCGAAGGCGTCGAACTGCATCTCCACCACCGGCCGCAGCCCGTACATCGCCATGCCGATCGCGGTGCCCAGGATGCCGGCCTCGGCCAGCGGGGTGTCCAGGCAGCGGTCGGCGCCGAACTCGGCGGCCAGTCCGTCGGTGATCCGGAAGACGCCGCCGAGGGTGCCGACGTCCTCGCCCAGCAGGTGGACGGTCGGATCGGCGCGCATCTCGTCGCGCAGGGCGGCGTTGAGCGCCTGGGCCATGGTGCTGGTGCGTACCGCGCTCGCCGCGTCGGTCGTCCCGGTCGTCCCGGTCGTGCTCACGGTGCTCACGCCTCCGCCTCCGCAGCCAGTTCGGCGGCCAACTGCTCAGCCTGCTCGCGCAGTTGCGGGGTCATCTCGGCGTAGACGTGCTGGAACAGGGCCATCGGGTCCAGCTCCGGCTCGGCGTGGAACTCGGCGCGCATCTTCGCCGCCAGGGCCTCGCCCTGCTCGGTCGCCTGCGCGGCCAGCTCGTCGTCCAGCAGGCCGCTCGCCCGCAGCTCGCGCTCCAGCAGGGAGATCGGGTCGTGCTCGCGCCAGGCGGCCACCTCGTCGCCCACCCGGTAGCGGGTCGCGTCGTCGGCGTTGGTGTGCGCCTCCAACCGGTAGGTCAGCGCCTCCACCAGGGTAGGCCCGCCGCCGGCCCGGGCCCGGTCCACGGCCTCGGCCAGCACCTGGTGCACGGCCACCACGTCGTTGCCGTCCACCAGCCGGCCCGGCATGCCGTAGCCGACCGCCTTGTGCGCCAGGCTCGGGGCGGCCGACTGCTTGGTCAGCGGCACCGAGATCGCGTAGCCGTTGTTCTGCACCAGGAAGACCACCGGGGCGTTCAGCACCGCGGCGAAGTTCAGCGCCTCGTGGAAGTCGCCCTCACTGGTGCCGCCGTCGCCGAGCATGGCCAGCGCCACCACGCTCTCGCCGCGCAGCCGGGCCGCGTGGGCCAGGCCGACCGCGTGCGGGGCCTGGGTGGCCAGCGGGGTGCAGAGCGGGGCGGTGCGGGTGGCCTTCGGGTCGTAGCCGGTGTGCGCGCTGCCGCGCAGCAGGGTGAGTGCGGCCAGCGGGTCGACCCCGCGGCCGACCACGGCGAGGGTGTCGCGGTAGCTGGGGAAGAGCCAGTCCTCGGTGCGGAGCACCGCGGCGGCGGCCACCTCGCAGGCCTCCTGGCCGGTGGACGAGGGGTAGACGGCGAGCCGGCCCTGCTTGGTGAGGGTGGTCGCCTGCTGGTTGTAGCGACGGCCGATCACCAGTTGGCGGTAGAGCTCGCGGAGCAGCTCGGGGTCGTACTTGGCCAGCTCGGGGGTGCCGAGCACGCGGTGCGGGGCGTGCTCGGGCAGCAGGGGCGCGGGGTCGGTCCGGGGGCCGGTCGCGTCGGGCAGCCACGGGGGGACGGGCGCGCTCGGCCGGTGGTCGAGGACGGTCATCAGGCACCTCCAAGGGGTGGGGAGGGCGGGGCCGCGTCGGGAGGTGGGGGGCACCGGGTGGAACTGCGGCAGGGCGGGTGTTGCCTCCCAACCGATTGTTCGGTTGTCTGTTCATTGTGGCCACAGTCACGTGAAGGTGCTGGACAATCGGCCACGACCGCAGTCTGCTGAAAGCAGCACGTCCATTGTGGGAGGGCGCAGGGACATGGGCGCTGAACAAATGGCCGGTCCGTCGCCAGCCGGTCCGCCGGGTGGTTCGTCCGCCGGTGCGCCCGGGGGGCGGTTGCCGGCCGGCCCGGCGGCGGCCGGCGCGGCGGTCGACCGGGGGCTGGACCGGGTGGACCGGTCGATCCTGCGGCTGCTCCAGCAGGACGGACGGGCCTCGATCCGCTCGGTGGCCGAGCGGGTGCACGTCTCGCGGGCCAACGCCTACGCGCGGATCGCCCGGATGATGGAGGACGGCGTGATCCGCGGCTTCACCGCCCGGGTCGACCACGAACGGGCCGGTCAGGGCGCCTGCGCCTACGTCACGCTGAAGATCGTGCAGAACTCCTGGCGGTCGGTGCGCGAGCAACTGCTGGAGCTGCCCGGGGTGGCGCACATCGCTCTGGTCGGTGGCGAGTTCGACGTGCTGATGCTGGTGCACACGGCGGACAACCGGGCGCTGCGGGAGCTGGTGCTGGGCAGCATCCAGGCCATCCCGGAGGTGCTCACCACCCAGACGCTGCTGGTCTTCGAGGAGACCGACCGGGTGCCGCCGGCCTAGGGCGTGATCCGAAGGACAAGCCCCGGTGGCGCACCGCTCCGGTCAGGCGCGCAGCCCGTCGAAGGCCATCCGGACCAGCGCGTCCGGCACCCCGTCGGCGCTGGAGCCGCCCGGGCGGTACCACTCGACGATGGAGTTGATCATCCCGAAGAGCAGCCGGGTGGCCAGCCGCGGCTCCACGTCGGCCCGCAGCTCGCCGGCGGCCACCGCGTCCTTGAGCAGCTCGGCCACCCGGTGGTCGAAGTCCCGCCGGCGCTCCAGCGCCCACTGCTCGGTCCCGGTGTTGCCGCGCACCCGCAGCAGCAGGGTCACGTACGGCAGCTCGGCCAGCAGCACCTCGGTGGTGCGCCGCACCACGTGCTCCAGCCGGTCGACCGGGCGGCCCTGCTGCGCCTCGGGCTCCTCCAGGATCGCGAACAGGCCGTCCAGCGCCCGGCCCACCGCGAGCCGCAGCAGCTCCTCCTTGCCGCGCACGTGGTGGTAGATCGAGGACTTGGAGATCCCGGCCGCCCGCGACAGGTCCTCCATCGAGGTGCCGTCGTAGCCGCGGGTGTTGAAGACCTCCACGGTGACGGCTAGAAGCGAGTCGACGGTGTAGGTGGTGCGCAGCGGGTTCTCGGCCATGGTCACGAGTATCCCCGCACCGGCGGCGCGGTCCGCGCGGGGGTGTTGTACCGACCGATCGTTCGGTTACGCTGAGGAGCACCAGCCCAGTCCTCCCCCTTCGAGGAGCGCCGCATGGCCGCCGTCGACGAACTGATCGAGCGTCACCAGGAGACCCTGAACCGGGCGCTGGCCGCGCTCACCGAGCGGGACTACTGGTCCCCCTACCCCGAGATCCCCAAGGCCTACGGGGAGACCGGCGCCGCCGACGGCAAGGCCGCCTTCGACGCCCTGCTCGGGGGCGCCTTCGCGCTGCCCGGCCACCCGGAGACCGGTGAGCTGGTCGGCACCGAGGCCTCGCCGTACGGCATCGAGCTGGAGATCAGCTACCCGCGCGCCGAGGTGGACGCGCTGCTGGCCGCCGCCAAGGCCGCCGGGACCGGCTGGGCCGCCGCCTCGCCGGCCGCCCGGGCGGCCGTCTGCCTGGAGATCCTGGCCCGGATCAACGCGCGCTCGCACGAGATGGCCAACGCGGTGATGCACACCACCGGGCAGGCCTACGCGATGGCCTTCCAGGCCGGTGGCCCGCACGCCCAGGACCGCGGTCTGGAGGCGGTCGCCTACGCCTACGCCGAGCAGGCCAAGCTGCCCGCCGAGGCCGGCTGGACCAAGCCACAGGGCAAGCGCGACCCGCTGGTGCTGCGCAAGGAGTTCATCACCGTGCCGCGCGGCACCGCGCTGGTGATCGGCTGCAACACCTTCCCGACCTGGAACGGCTACCCCGGCCTGTTCGCCTCGCTGGCCACCGGCAACCCGGTGGTGGTCAAGCCGCACCCGCGGGCCGTGCTGCCGCTCGCGCTGACCGTGCGGATCGCCCGCGAGGTGCTCGCCGAGGCCGGGTTCGACGCCAACCTGGTCACCCTGGCCGCCGAGCGCGACCGCGAGGGGATCGCCAAGACCCTGGCGCTCCACCCCGAGGTGCGGATCATCGACTACACCGGGTCGACCGAGTTCGGCGACTGGCTGGAGCAGAACGCCACCCAGGCCCTGGTCTACACCGAGAAGGCCGGCGTCAACACGGTGGTGATCGACTCCACCGACAACTACAAGGGCATGCTGGGCAACCTGGCCTTCGCCCTCTCGCTCTACACCGGCCAGATGTGCACCACCCCGCAGAACCTGCTGATCCCGCGCGGCGGGATCGCCACCGACCAGGGCGCCAAGTCCTACGACGAGGTGGTGGCCGACCTGGCCGGCGCGATCGAGGGCCTGCTCGGCGACGACGCCCGGGCCGCCGCGATCCTCGGCGCCGTGGTCAACCCGGCCGTGCTGCAGCGCAGCGCCGCGGCCGCCGGCGGCGAGTTCGGCGACCTGGCGCTGGCCCCGCGGGTGGTGGAGTCGCCCGAGTTCCCCGGTGCGACCATCCGCACGCCCGCGCTGATCAAGGTGGAGGCGCACAAGCCGGACGACCGTGCGGTCTTCCTGCGCGAGTGCTTCGGCCCGGTCTTCTTCGCCGTCGCGGTGGACTCCACCGAGGACGCCGTCGAGCTGCTCCGGCAGACCGTCACCGAGCAGGGCGCGATGACCGCCACCGGGTACACCACCAGCCCCGAGGTGGAGCAGCAGTTCGTCCGGGCCTGCCTGGACACCGGGGTCTGCCTCTCGCTCAACCTGACCGGCGGGGTCTACCCGAACCAGACCGCCGCCTTCTCCGACCTGCACGGCACCGGCGCCAACCCGGCCGCCAACGCCGCCTACACCGACGCGGCCTTCGTGGCCAGCCGGTTCCGCACGGTGGAGGTCCGCCGCCAGGCCTGAGCGGTCCGCCGCCAGGCCTGAGCGCCGAGGCCCGAGCACCGAGGGCCGGGTGCGACCCGTCCGCCCGTTCCGCCGGAAAAACCGGCGGAACGGGCGGACGGCCCTCTGTTACGGTCGAACCGACGGCCGGCCGCGGGACTCCGGTGCGACTTCCGGGACCCGCCTTTACCGCGATGATTCGCAGCTCGTGCCCCCATTCCCCGGCCGGCCGTCGCTCTGCAGCCGCGGCGGACGGGGGGAACTGTGCCGGAGGACCTGGGCGAGCTGATCGCCGCCGACGACGTGCTGCTCTTCGTCAACGCCGCGATCACCGCCACCGGGCAGCGCGAGTTCCACTCCGGCGCCGCCGAGCAGCGGCTCTCGCTGGACTTCCTGCACGAATACCTGCGGGTCAACTACCGCGAGCTGTACGCCGCCACGCTGGCGCTGGGGATCAACGACCACAACGCCGCGCTGATCGTCCGCGAGCTGCTGGTGCACGCCGCCGACGCGGACGCCGGGCAGCGCCGCACCGAGGGCCGGCTGATCGCCGCCCGGCTGGCCGTGCTGCCCCCGCAGCGGGTCTACCGGCTGTTCCGGCAGCTGCGCTCGGCCGGGGTGAACAACCGCCGGACCCGGGCGATCATGCGCGACTGGCTGGCCGCCCGCCCGGAGCCGGCCTTCGACGCGGTCAAGTACCGGGCCGGCCTGAAGGCCGCGCTGCGCCACCTGCACCGGGTGCCCGCCGACCCGGAGGTGGGGGACTTCCTCTTCGCGCCGCACCGCCGCCCGCGCTACACCGCCCCGCTGCTGGACGCCTGGCGCCGCGCGCACCACGAGCAGGGCGCGCTCTACGAGCTGCCGTTCACCGTGGCCGAGGGCTTCGCGGCCAAGCACCGCATCCCGCGCGCCGCCTTCCTGACCCGGATCGCCGACCGGCTCACCCCGCGCGAGCGGCTGCGGCTGCAGCACAGCGCCCGGGAGCTCGGGGTCGCCGAGGCGTTGCCGGCGCAGGACGAGCGGCTCTCGCTCAGCCTGCTGGCGACCTTCGCGCTGGCCGACTCCCCCGACCGGCGCGCCGACGTCACCGAGCGGCTGGACGCCGCCGCCCGCCGGGCCGCCGGCGAGCGGTGCGGCAGCTGGGGCCGGGTCGCCGCGGTGCTGGACGACAGCTACTCCAGCTCCGGCTCGGCCGAGAAGCGCCGCCGTCCGCTGGCCACCGCGCTGGCCGCGCACCACCTGCTGGCCCGGCTGGCCGGCGAGTACACCGCGTTCTGGACCTCGGGCCGCACCGACGCCGAGCCGCTGCGCCCCTACGGCGCGACCCCGCTGGGGCTGCGGATCCTGGACGCGCTCGAGACCCGCCCGGACCGCCTGGTGATCGTCTCGGACGGCTGGGACAACGCCCCGCCCGGACTGGCCGCCGAGGTGCTGCGGATCCACCGCACCCGGCTGGACCCCGAGCGGCGCACCAGCGTGGTGCACCTCAACCCGGTGTACGACGCGGCCGACTTCGACGTGCGGCGGCTGGCCCCCTCGGTGCCCACCGTCGGGCTGCGGGACGCCGAGGACCTGCCGATGCTGGTCGAGCTGGCCCAGTTCGCCGAGGGCCGCACCGGGCTGACCGAACTCCGCGCCCACCTGGACCGCCAGGTCGCGGCCTTCCTCACCGCGGCAGGCCCGCGATGAGCCTGCAGCCGACCACCCGGCTGGACTTCACCGGCCTCGCCACCCGCCCCGCCCAGACCTGGGGCGCGGTGCGGCTGGTCCCGCTGGTGCGCGCGGAGCCGATCACCGACCTGCGGCTCTCCGAGCAGGTCTACCAGGCCCAGGGCGACCGCCGGCCGTCCCAGGTCCGGCTCGGCCGGCGGGGCACCTACACCTCCTACATCCCGCACGGCCTGGTCGCCGACTGGGGCCGCGACGGCACCGCCGCCGCCACCTTCGGCACCCGGCTCGGGGCCGCCGAGCCGCGTGCGGTCCGGCTCGACCTGCGCACCCACCACCGGCTGGCCCGCCGGATCGACCGCACCCGGCTGCGCTTCCTGCCGCTGCACCTGGCGCTGGAGGGCTACCTCGCGCTGCACTTCCGCGGCCCGGAGATCGCCTGGCGGGAGTGGTCCGACCGGGCGGTGCGGCAGGGGCTGTCGCCGCGCGCCGAGGAGGCCCTGCTGGGCGCCGAGGTGGCCGGGCTGGCGGACGCGCTGCGGATCTTCGAGATCCACCCCGGCCAGTGCGGGGTGCTGCTGTACGTGGCCGACGCGCTCGCCGCCGCCTTCGTGGTCCCGCACCCGGCGGACTACCGGGCCCTGCACCCGACCCTGGTCCAGGACCTGTTCGGCGAGCTGGTGCACCACTACGCGACCCTGATGCCGCCGGTGCCGGCCTTCCGGGCGGCGCTGCCGGACGCCGGCATCCGCACCCTGGCCGACCTGCGGGCCGCCGCCGAGCGGCAGGACCGGGACTGGGCGGCCTTCCACGAGACGGTGCTGGCGGCCGGCCTGCTCGGCCCCGAGTACCACGCGCAGCGGGTGTACCGGCTGGGCCGCTTCGCGCTGCACCGGCTGCTGCCGGTCTTCCGGCCCAAGGAGGAGAACCACCTGGCCGAGACGATCACCGACGAGCAGGGCCGGATCGCCTACCTGAAGACCTTCCGGCTCTCCGAGAAGCAGGTCCGGCGCGGCCACCTGCTCAGCCGCCTGGCGGCCCACGACTGGAACCTGGCGGCCACCGCAGGGGCGCTCGGGATCACCGAGGCGGCGCTCGGCGTCCGGCTGGCGGGCGCGGGCTTCGAGCTGCTGCTGCGCCAGGACGTGCTGGACGGATTCCGCCGCCGGGTGCGCGCCGGGGAGTCATGACCGACCGGCACATGGTGGGCGGCGTCGCGACGCCCGGACTCTCTCCCCCAGCCTTCGGCCGGGAGGTGCCCCCAAGGACGGCTTTCTCCTCAGTCGCCAATGCTCCGCAGTGGCTCCTTCGTCGGCGCCGCCCAGACTCGGCCCGCCGGGCACATCAGCCGCTGTCGCGGCGGGCGCTCCTTCCTCCGCCCACCATGTGCCGGTCGGTCTAAGGTGGGCGCCATGGAGCTGATCCTCTGTGACGTGACGCCCGGTCAGGTGGAGATGGAGCGGGACGTGGCCCCGCTGATCCGGCTGCTGCGGCCGGGGCTGGGGCGGGCCGAGTTCTTCGCCTTCGCCGCCGAGGGGCATGACCAGGGGCTGGTCTTCACCGCCGCCTACGACCCGCGCGGCCGCTGCCTGGGGGTGGCGGCGCACCGGGTGCTGGCCACCAGCCGGGGGCGGCTGCTGGTGCTGGAGGACCTGGTCACCGAGCCGGACGCGCGCTCCACCGGGGTCGGTGCCCGGCTGCTGGCGGAGCTGGAGGAGCGGGCCCGGCGGGCCGGCTGCGTGCGGATCGAGCTGGACTCGGGGGTGTCCAACCACGGCGCCCACCGCTTCTACCACGCGCGCCGGATGTCCATCGTCGCGCTGCACTTCGCCCACGAGCTCTAGGCGCACGAGCTCTGGCGAACTGTTCCGCGGAAGTTTGCGGACGGGACGGTTCCGATTGGCTAGGGTGCCCGCATGCCATCCAGCGGAGCACGCGCCGTGAACGAGGCCCTGGCCTTCCTGATCGAGCTGGTCGCCCTCGGCTGCCTCGCCTGGTGGGGCTACCGGAGCGGCCCGAACCTGGCCGTCCACCTGCTGCTGGCGATCGGCACCCCGTTGCTGGCCGCCGTGCTCTGGGGCCGCTACGCCGCGCCCCGGGCCCCGGTCAGGCTGCCGCTGCCCGGGGTGCTCGCGGTCAAGGCGCTGGTGCTCGGCGGTGCGGCGGTCGCGCTCGGGGCGCGGGCCGGCTGGACCTGGGGGCTGGGCCTGGCGCTGCTGACCCTGGTGAACCTCGTCCTCGCCTACACCGTGCTGGGTCCGGGCCCGACCGCTGACCGCGACCGGCCCGTGCGCTGACCGCGGACCGCCGACCGCCGACCGGGACCGGCCGTCGCGCTGACCGCCGACCGGGACCGGCCGTCGCGCCGACCGCGACCGGCCGTCGCGCCGACCGCGACCGGCCGTCGCGCTGACGGCCGGTCAGGCCCGGGGTGGGACCGGCTACTCCACCGGCAGCCGGGCCACCAGCAGGCGGCCCTCCATGGTCACGCCGCCGTCCATCGCCACCGCCAGCTCGTCGGCGTAGATGTACGGACCCGGCACGTACGGCCGCTCGCCGCTGTCGTTGTTCGCCTCGCCGGTCAGGTACGGGATCGGGCTGTGCCCGTGCACCACCCGGTGCCCGCCGTAGGTGCCCAGCAGCTCGCCGGCCGCCATCGGGCCGCCCTCGCCGCGGAAGGCGAAGCGCTTGGTGAAGCGGCGGAAGGCGTCCCACCACTCGTCCGCGCCCTCGTCCCGGAGCAGGGTGTGGATCGCGTCGTTGACCTCGTCGATCGAGTCGCCGAACTCCAGGTACGCGGTGGTGTCGGAGTGCAGCAGCAGGTGGCCGTCCTCCAGGGCGATCGCCGGCAGCCGCTTCAGCCAGCTGACGTGGTGGCCCTGCAGTCGCTCCAGGTCGTGCTGCTGGCCGCCGTTGAGCAGCCAGGCGGCGCGGAACGAGGCGGTGCCCGCGGTGGACTGCACCGGCTCGTCGCCGTACCGGTGGGCGCCCAGGAAGAGCAGTTCGTGATTGCCCATCAGGGCCCGGCAGTAGCCGCCGGCCGCCGCCGCCTCCGCGGCCAGCTGCATCACCAGGTCGATCACCCCGATGCCGTCGGGGCCGCGGTCGGTGAAGTCGCCGAGGAACCAGACCCGGGACCGCCCGGCCGACCAGTGCCCCTCGCCGTCCACCAGGCCCTGCTCGTGCAGCGCGGCGAGCAGCTCGTCGAGGTAGCCGTGCACGTCGCCGACCACGTAGAGCGGGCCGATCGGCTCGCTCTCGCCGCCCGGCTGCGGGTACGGCGCGGCGTACGGGTTCTCCTCGGTGATCGGCGGGCCCAGCTCGATGGTCGGCGGGTCGTCCTGGGCGGCCGGCTCGGCCCGCCGCTCGGCGGCCAGGAAGGCCGGGTAGGTCTGCGAGGCGTTCCCGGACACCGGCCAGTGCTGCTCCAGGTAGCGGGCACCGCCGTAGGCGCTGAACGTGGCGTCCGCGCCGGCGGCCGGCTCCTCGGTCGACGATCCCTCCGAACCCGGGTACTCCTGGGGCGGATTGGGGTCGTAGTACGAGCCGTAGGGCAGCACGTCGAGGTCCTGCTGCGGGCGGGGGCCTGACGGGGGCAGCTCAGGCCCGGGGAAGCGGTCCTCGGGTGTCATCCGCCCATCATAGGAAGAGCCCTCTCCCGTCGTCCTCACCCGGTGGGTATCCAATCTGCCCGAGCGCACCGGTGGCCGGGTCGAATACGGCTCAGACCTCGCCCGGTGTGCGCGGCGGGCTGACGGTGGTTCGGGGGCTGCGGCGCAGCGAGGAGGCCCGGACGATCAGCTCGGTGGGCATCAGGGTGCCGGGCGGCGGCCCGGTGCCGGCGGTCCGGTAGCGCGGCGGGAAGAGCCGGGCGATGTCGACGCCGGTGCCCGAGTCGACCCCCTCGATCGCGTCGATCAACAGGTTGACGACGGTGGTGCCGATCCGCCGGGGCTTCAGCGAGAGGGTGGTGATCGGCGGCTCGGTGCCGGCGTACACGTCGCTCTCGCTGCAGCAGACCAGCAGCAGGTCCTCCGGCACCCGCAGGCCGTAGCGGCGGGCGGCGGCCAGCAGGTCGGTGCCGTTCGGGTCGAACAGGCCGTAGACGGCGTCCGGGCGGTCCGGGCGGGCCAGCAGCCGGTCGGCGGCTACCGCGCCGGCGGCCGGGTCGTGCGCGGGGTAGGCCTCGTAGACCGGCTCCTGGCCGACCCGGTCGCACCAGCCGAGGTAGGCCTCGGTGCTCAGCCGGGTGTAGGTGTCGGTGCTGGTGCCGGTGAGCAGGCCGATCCGGCGGGCGCCGGCCTCGCTGAGGTGGTCCAGGATCTCCAGCACCGCGGCCTCGTGGTCGTTGTCCACCCAGGCGGTGACCGGGCAGTTGCCCGGCTTGCCGTCGCTGACCACCGGGACGCCGGATCGGTAGAGCTCGCTGACCAGCGGGTCCTGGTCGGCCGGGTCGATCACCACGGTGCCGTCCAGCGCGACGTTGCTCCACACGTCGTGCCGGGAGGAGGCGGGCAGCACCACCAGGGCGTAGCCGCGGCCCAGCGCGGCGCTGGTGGCGGCCCGGGCCATCTCGGCGAAGTAGGCGAACTCGGTGAAGGTGAACGGCTCCTCGCCGTAGGTGGTGACGGTCAGGCCGATCAGGCCGGAGCGGCCGGTGCGCAGCGTCCGGGCGGCGGCGGACGGCCGGTAGCCGAGGCGCTCGGCGACCTCGCGCACCCGGCTGCGGGTTTCGTCGGGCAGGCGGCCCTTGCCGTTCAGGGCGTCCGAGACGGTGGTGATGGACACTCCGGCGGCTGCTGCCACATCCCGGATGCCGGCCCGTTCCAGACGTCGTGAGGTAGGGGGTCGCCGACCGCTCTGATTGGCTGCTGCTGTCATGGCGGACCGATCGTATGGTGCGTCAGCTCATCGCTGAACCACCTGTGCGAGCGCTCGAGCGGGCCTCGGGAGATACGTTTCTCCATGTCCGAGGCTCGTCCCACCCCTTGGATACGTGGTCTGATTTCGGCCGATTACCTCTGACATGTGCCATAGGAACGAGGCACAATGGCAGATCTCCACTGGTGTCCCGGCCGGACATCTCACCCGCACGGGTGAGCGCGCTCGGTATCGTTCTGGGCACCCGACCGGGGACAGGCGGCCGCGCAAGCGACCGGCGCACACCAGAGCGCCGGGGCGCGCGCGCCGGACCGGGCCAGCCGGACCAGGCCGGCCCGGACAGTGACGCCGGACAGTGACGAAGGAGAACACCACCGTGAGCGGTACGGCAGCGCAGGGCCCGCGGCTTCGGCCGAGCCTGGACGGCATTCCCACGTACAAGCCCGGCAAGCCCGCCGGCTCCGACGCCTTCAAGCTCTCCTCCAACGAGAACCCCTACGAGCCGCTGCCCGGCGTGCTGGACGCCGCCGTCGCGGCCGCGGGGTCCTTCAACCGCTACCCCGACATGGCGGTCACCGAGCTGACCGAGGAGCTGGCCCGGCGCTTCGGCGTGCCGGCCGAGCACGTCGCCACCGGCCCCGGCTCGGTGGGCGTGGCCCAGTCGCTGATCTGCGCCACGGCCGGCCCGGGCGACGAGGTGATCTTCGCCTGGCGCTCCTTCGAGGCCTACCCGATCATCACCCAGGTCGCGGGCGCCACCCCGGTCCCGGTCCCGCTGACCGCCGGCGAGGAGCACGACCTGGACGCGATGCTGGCCGCGATCACCCCGCGGACCCGGCTGATCTTCGTCTGCAACCCGAACAACCCGACCGGCACCACGATCCACCGCGCCGAGCTGGAGCGCTTCCTGGACGCGGTGCCGGGCGACATCCTGGTCGTGGTCGACGAGGCCTACCGCGAGTTCATCCGCGACGAGCGGGTGCCGGACGGCGTCAAGCTCTACCGCGACCGCCCGAACGTCTGCGTGCTGCGCACCTTCTCCAAGGCCTACGGTCTGGCCGGCCTGCGGATCGGCTTCGCCATCGCCCACGAGGAGGTGGCCACCGCGCTGCGCAAGACCTCGCTCCCGTTCGGCGTCAGCCAGCTCGCCCAGGACGCGGCGGTCGCCTCGCTGCGCGCCGAGGACGCGCTGCTGGTCCGGGTCGAGGCGCTGGTCACCGAGCGCACCCGGGTGCAGGCCGCGCTGGCCGCCCAGGGCTGGCCCCTGGTCGACTCGCAGGCCAACTTCGTCTGGCTCCGGCTCGGCGAGCGGACCATGGACTTCGCGGCCGCCTGCGGCGCGGCGGGCGTGATCGTCCGCCCGTTCGCCGGCGAGGGCGTCCGGGTCACGATCGGCGAGGTCGAGGGCAACGACCGCTTCCTCGCCGCGGCGGAGGCCTTCCGCAAGGAGCTGTGAGCACCTCGTGACGGCGGGGGGGGGGTTTCTTTTTTTTTCCCCTCTTCCCCCCCCCCCCCCCCCCCCCCCCCCCCCCCCCCCCCCCCCCCCCCCCCCCCCCCCCCCCCCCCCCCCCCCCCCCCCCCCCCCCCCCCCCCCCCCCCCCCCCCCCCCCCCCCCCCCCCCCCC
>NZ_JBNQTI010000189.1:0-15563 GCF_050325825.1 Kitasatospora sp. LaBMicrA B282 | reverse complement strand
GTCCCGCCGGCGCCGCCGCGGAGCCGGCGCCGGCGGCCCGCCGGCGCCGCCCGGAGGAGGCCCCGAAGCCCCGCAGGCACAGCGGCACGGTCGTCCTGCTGGCCGTCGTCCTGCCGCTCGCCGGCGCACTGGTCGACGAGACGACCGGACCGGGCCTCGGCACGATCTTCGCACTCTGCGCGGTGCTCGGTACCGCCGCGGCCGCCGCGCTGGCCACCCGGGCCGGCTGGTGGTGGGTGCTGACCTCGCCGCCGCCGGTGGTGCTGGCCGGCTGGGCCGGT
The DNA here is from genome assembly GCF_050325825.1 of Kitasatospora sp. LaBMicrA B282. Taxonomy (NCBI): domain Bacteria; kingdom Bacillati; phylum Actinomycetota; class Actinomycetes; order Kitasatosporales; family Streptomycetaceae; genus Kitasatospora; species Kitasatospora sp. LaBMicrA B282. The sequence continues at coordinate 15,282 of NZ_JBNQTI010000189.1, read as the reverse complement.
GCGGAACTGCTCGGCGACTCCGCCAAGTACCAGGGCAGCAAGGCGCTGGCCACCGGCTCGGTGCGCTGGCTGGTGCACGGCTTCCCGGTGATGGCCGCGGCGATCGGCGTCGGGCTGCTCGTCGTCCTGGTCCGGGTGGCCACCCAGCGCTCCGCCGCCCGGCGGCGGGCCGACCGCCCCGGCGCCGCGGAGCCCGTGCCCACCGGCGGCCGCCGGCGTCCCGCCCCCCAGACGGCAGCGAACCAGAGCGCAGAGAAGAGGACCCGCCGTGGCTGACCGCTCCCCCGCCGGCCCGGGCCGCCCCACCCGCCGCCAGGCCCCGGCAACGGCCCGCCCCCGCCGCTCCCCGCTGCTGGTCGCCGGCAGAACCGTGGCCGTGGCGACCTCGCTGGCGGTGCTCGGCGGCAGCGGCTTCTCCTGGTACGCCTACACCTCGCTGACCAGCGGCCTGAACACCTCCAGTGCGCTCGACGCGGTCAAGAAGTCGGCGCCGCCGCACCTGGACAACTCGGTCAACCTGCTGCTGATCGGGCTGGACAGCCGCAAGGACATGAACGGCAACGACCTGCCCAAGCAGTTCGTCCAGGACGAGCTCAACGCCGGCTCCAGCGACATCGGCGGCTACAACACCAACACCCTGATCGTGCTGCACATCCCGGCCAACGGCGGCAAGGTCACCGCGCTCTCCATCCCGCGCGACGACTACGTGCAGACGGCCGGCGCCGACGGCAAGATGCACAAGATCAAGGAGGCCTACGGCATCGCCAAGGCCACCGCCGAGAGCAAGCTCCAGGCGCAGGGCCTCAAGGGGGCGCAGCTGGAGCAGCAGAGCCGCGACGCCGGCCGGGCCGCCACCCTGGCCACCGTGCAGAACTTCCTCGGCATCCCGATCGACCACTTCGCCGAGGTCAACCTGCTGGGCTTCTACGACATCGCGCAGGCGGTCGGCCCGATCCAGGTCTGCCTGAACCACGACGCCAGCGACCCGGCGATGACCGGCCAGGGCTCCGGCTTCTCCGGCAAGGCCGGGCTCAACACGCTGAACGCCTCGCAGGCCCTCGCCTTCGTCCGCCAGCGGCACAACCTGCCCGGCGGCGACCTCGACCGCACCCACCGCCAGCAGGCCTTCATCTCCTCGGTCGAGTACAAGCTGAAGAACGAGGGGATCTTCAACGACGTCGGCAAGATGCAGAACCTGTTCGACGTGGTGAAGAAGGACGTCGTCATCGACGACAAGTGGAACATCCTCGACTTCGCCCAGGAGGCGCCCAACCTGACCGGCGGCAACGTGGAGTTCAACACGCTGCCGATCGCCGGCTTCGCCACCATCGGCGGCGAGGACGTCAACAAGGTCGACCCGGCGCAGATCAAGCGGATCGTGGCGACGCTCTTCAACTACAACCCGCCCGCGCCGCCGCCCGCCGCCTCGTCGGCCGCGAGCAGCGCGCCGGCCGCGAGCGCCCCGGCACCGGCCGCGAGCAGCCCCGCGGCCCCCACCGACCTGACCGGCACGGTGGACGTCTACAACGCCTCGGCGGTGACCGGCGCGGCCTCGGCCGAGTCCAAGGCGCTGACCGGGATGGGGCTGAAGGCCGGCAGGGTGGGCGAGGCGGCCAGCAAGCCGAAGACCACCACGGTGACCTACGGCGCCGGCGAGAAGGCCGCCGCCGACGCGGTGGCCGCCCGGTACGGGGTGAGTGCCACCGCCTCCTCGACGGTGTCGGCCGGCCACGTCCAGGTGGTGCTGGGCACCGGCTACACCCCGCCCGCCGGGGCGAACGCCGCTCCGCCGGCGGGCGCGGCGGCCTCGGGCGGGGGCGCCAGCACGCCGGATCCGACGGCGAACCTGCCGATGCAGGGGCCGCCGGTGAAGATGGGCGGGATCCCCTGCGTGAACTGAGCGGGATCCCCCGCTCGGCCTGAGGCGACGGCCGACGCGGTGACCGAGGCGACCCGGCCCAGCTGTGAGACCTGCCGTCAACAGGAGCTCGCACGCTGGGCCGACCCGGCGGGGCGGAAATAGGATGAGCGGTGGCTACCGCCCGCCCCGCTGGGACCCCTCGCAGCACTCGGAGGGTCGATGACCCGACGCCGCCCCACCCGCCACGCGAGCGCCGACGAGCTGCTGACCGAACTCGGCCGGCTGACCGAGCAGGCGCTGGAACGCGCGGAGCTGCAGCAGGCACGGGTCGAGCTGGCCGAGGCGCTGCAGCGCGAGCTGCTGCCGGCCGAGCTGCCCGAGCTGCCGGGCCTGCGCGCCGCGGCCCGGTACGCGCCGGCCCGGCACGGGTTGAACATCGGCGGCGACTGGTACGACGGCTTCCGGCTGCCGGACGGCTCGCTGGCCTTCTCGATCGGCGACGTGCAGGGGCACGACGTGGAGGCGGCGGCCTTCATGGGGCAGGTGCGGGTCGGACTGCGCGCGGTGGCGGCCACCGCGGCCGACCCGGGCGAGGTGCTCAGCCGGGCCAACGACCTGCTGCTCTCGCTGGACACCCCGCTCTTCGCCACCTGCAGCTTCCTGCGCTTCGACCCGGTGACCCGGGAGCTGGCGCACGCCCGGGCCGGCCACGTGCCCTGGGTCTGGGCCGCCCCGGAGGGGCGCTGGGGCCTGATCGAGGACGAGGGCGGTCTGCCGCTCGGCGTGCTGCCCGCCGAGCACTACCCGGTCACCCGCCGCCGGCTGCCGCCGGTGGGCGTCTTCGTGCTGGTCACCGACGGGGTGATCGAGGGGCCGGCGTTCCCGATCGCCGCCGGCCTGGAGCAGGTCGCCGCGGTCACCCGGGACGGGGTGGCGGCCGACCCGGCGGAGCTGGCCGCCGCGGTGATCAAGGTGGCCGACCTGACCGGGCACACCGACGACGCCGCGGTCCTGGTGCTCCGCCACGACGAGCCCCACGACCAGCCCCGCGACGAGCACCAGCACCAGCACGAGCGCGGGGACGAGGCCCGCAACGGCCCCGGCGGGCCACCGACCGGCGGAGCCTGAGACCCGCCGCGCGTGTCACGGCCGCCCGGGCACGGTCGGCGTTGTCTGATGACTGGGTGGCGCGAATCGCTGAGCAGCTCCGGGGCCTCGGACAGCCGCAGGCCGCACTGCTGCGCTGGCTCGCCGTCGCGGCCGCCTACTTCGTCGGCGGCCGCCTCGGCCTGCTCCAGCAGATCGTGGTGGCCGGCGCCAAGGTCACCCCGCTCTGGCCGCCCACCGGCATCGCGGTCACCGCCCTGCTGCTGCTCGGCACCGCCGTCTGGCCGGGCATCGCGCTCGGCGCCTTCCTGGTCATCGTCGACATCGGCCCGCTGCACCCCGCCTCCTTCGGGATCGTGGCGGGCAACACCCTGGCCCCGCTGGCGGCCTGCCTGATGCTGCGCGGGGTCGGGTTCCGCACCGAGCTGGACCGGCTGCGCGACGGGGTGGCGCTGGTCTTCCTCGGCGCGCTGGCCGGGATGCTGATCAGCTCCACGGTGGGCAGCGGGTCGCTCTGGCTGAGCGGTTCGGTGCCGAGCAAGGACTTCTGGGCCACCTGGTCGGCCTGGTGGACCGGGGACGCGATGGGCGTGCTGGTGGTGGCGCCGCTGCTGCTGGCGCTGCTGCGGTTCCGGCTGCCGGAGGAGCGCGAGCCGTACGACTGGGCGGAGCCGCTGCTGGTGCTGCTCGGCACGGTGGGGCTCACCCTGGTCGCCACCGGCAGCTCGCTGAGCCTGCTCTTCCTGGTCTTCCCGCTGCTGATCTGGGCCGCGCTGCGGTTCCAGCTGCTCGGCGCGGCACCCTGCGTGCTGGTGCTCTCGGTGATCACCATCGCGGCCGCGGTGGACCACCGCGGGCCGTTCAGCCACCACGACATCTTCGCCACCATGGTGATCCTGCAGGCGCTGAACGGCTCCGCCGCACTCACCGGCCTGCTGCTCTCCGCGATCATCGCCGAGCAGCAGGCGATGTACCGACGGATCGAGCAGGCCTGCCTGGGACTGGCCGAGGTGGTGGCGCGCCTGGCCCCCGGGGAGAGCAGCCCGGGCTGGCCGCCGAAGGACGGCGGCCGGCCGTGAGGGCCACGCGTCACTCCTGGTCGTCCGGGGCGGAGCCGAGCAGGATCGGGTTGGTCAGGGCCGCCATCGGCCCGAACGGCAGCGCCGGCCCCATGCTGTTGCCCTGGCCGGCACTCCCGTCGGCGAGCGGGTGGCGCACCTCGGCCCGGACGTAGCTCGCCAGCGAGGCGGTGGTGCGCCAGAGCACGGTGCCCGCGCCGGTGGCGTCCAGCGACTCCTGGTGCAGCTGGCCCTCGTCGGTGAGCAGCCGGACGGTGCCGTGCGGCACCCCGGCCACGGTGACCGTGACGTCCACCGGCGCGTCCGCCGGCACGGCCAGCCGTTCGCCGATGTCGGCCCGGTGCCCCTGCCCGGTGGCGGTGAACGTCAGCTGCACCTGGGCCGACTCGGCCAGCCAGCTGCGGCCGGCCCGCAGTCCGGCCAGGATCCGGTCCCGGGTCAGGTCGTCGGCCAGCACCACGTTGTGCGGCGAGCCGATCACCTGCGGCACGCTGTGCGCGTCGCTGTTGCCCATCGCGGGCAGCCAGGGCCGCCCGGCCCGCAGGTCCTCGGCGAGCCGGGAGTCCCAGGTGTCGAGGGCCGACTCGTCGTCGTAGGTCCACGGCCCGTTCCACACCTCGACCGCGTCCGCGCCCTGGTAGCCGAACTTGAACTGACAGGCCACGTACGGGCAGTACGGGTGCGCGGGCACCACCAGGCCGCCGGACCGGTGCACCTGGCGGACGAAGCCGGGGTAGGCGTTGTCCCGGGCCCGGTAGCGCCAGTCGATCCACTCACCGGGCGGCAGGCCGAGCGCCAGCCAGTGCCCGTTGCGGGTGGTCACCTCCTCGCCGGTGATGATCAGCAGGTCCGGGCCGGCCAGCGGGCCCCAGACGCCGTGCGAGGCGGAGGTGTTGTGGTCGGTGGTGACCATGAAGTCCAGGCCCGCCGCCCGCGCGCCGGCCGCCACCTCGGTGGGCAGCCGCCGGCCGTCGGAGTAGACCGTGTGCAGGTGGCAGTCGCCGCGGTACCAGGCCCGGCCGCGCCCCTCGGCCCGGTCGGCCGGGTACTGCGGGGTGAAGGCCGGACCCGGGTCGCCGTAGGTCAGCGTCACCTGGACGGAGTAGTCGAGGCCCTGTGGTGCCACCTGGTAGGGGCCGAGCACCACGTGCCAGGTGCCTGCCGCCACCGGCCCCGGCAGGTAGCCGGGGGTGGCCTCGGTGTTGCTGATCTCGAAGGAGGTCCGGAAGCCGCCGGACCAGCCGCGGAAGCCGGGGCCGCCCAGGTCGGTGCCGCGCTGGTCGAAGATCCCGATGTCGCAGGAGTTCCCCGGCACGCCGGCGGGCACGGTCGGCTTGTCGTAGCCGTACGAGACGGCGATCCGCTGGACCCCGTCCGGCAGCTCGACGGGCAGGTACACGAAGTCGGCGGCGCCGGTCTCCAGGTGGCCGGTGATGGTGGCGGTGCTGGTGCCGGAGCCGCCCGGGCCGCCGTCGGCGGCGGCGAAGGAGATCGGGCCCAGGGTCAGCGCGGTGGCCGCACCGGCGAGCAGACCGCCGCGCAGCAGGGTGCGGCGGTCGGGGCCCGGCTCGGCCGGGGCGGCCTGGTCCTCGGGGCTGTGGTGTTGGCAGGAGTCGTTGTCGCACACGGTGGGATCCTCCGTTGACGCGTCCTTGCCATCCGCTTTCCCCGTCAGGTGACGCCCGGGCGAGCGGCAGGCGGCCGGTACCCGACCGGGGCGCAAGCAGTCGGTTGCAGCCTGCTCCGCTCCTTGCCCCCCGTCAGTCGGCCGGCCTTCAGTTGGGGTGCACCGCCAGCGGCTCCAGCAGCGGAGCGGTCTTGGTCGGCAGGAACTCCACCACCTGGTACTCCGCCACCCCCGCCCGCCCGAACGGGTCCTCGGCGAGCACGGCCTCCAGCTGTGCCGCACTCTCCGCCTGGGCCAGGATCACCCCGCCGGTGCGCGGCACCCGGCGACCGGAGGCCAGGAAGATCCCCGCCTCGTAGTACCGGTCCAGCCAGGCGACGTGATCCGGGATCAGCTCGTCGATCCGGTCCAGCGGGGCGGTGTAGGTGAGGGTGACGACGAACACGGCGGTCCTCCGTGGCTTGCTGACGACGGTTCGCCTGAAGAATAGTCAGCCGGGGTGATCAGCGGTGACCCGCCATCCGCTCCAGGCGGGCGATCCGCTCGGCCATCGGCGGGTGGGTGGCGAAGAGCCGGGTGCCGGAGTCGCCGCGGCGGAACGGGCTGGCGATCATCATGTGGCTGGCGGTCTGCAACTGGGGCTCGGGCGGCAGCGGCAGCCGCTGGGTGCCGACCTCCAGCTTGCGCAGCGCTCCGGCCAGGGCCAGCGGGTCGCCGGTGATCCGGGCGCCGTCGGCGTCCGCCTGGTACTCGCGGGAGCGGCTGACCGCGAGCTGGATCATGGTCGCGGCGAGCGGACCCAGGATCATGATGGCGAGCACGCCGAAGAGCCCGGGTCCGTCGTCCTCCTCGCTGCGGCCGAACGGGATCAGCCAGGCGAAATTCACCAGGAACATGATCACTGAGGCCAACGCTCCGGCCACCGAGGAGATCAGGATGTCGCGGTTGTAGACGTGGCTGAGCTCGTGGCCGATCACGCCGCGCAGCTCGCGCTCGTCCAGCAACCGCAGGATGCCGTCGGTGCAGCAGACCGCGGCGTTGCGCGGGTTGCGCCCGGTGGCGAAGGCGTTGGGGGCCTCGGTCGGCGAGATGTAGAGCCGCGGCATCGGCTGGCGCGCCGCGGTGGAGAGCTCGCGCACGATCCGGTACAGCCCGGGGGCCTCGATCTCGCTCACCGGGCGGGCCCGCATCGCCCGCAGCGCCAGCCTGTCGCTGTTCCAGTAGGCGTAGCCGTTGGTCACCAGGGCGACCGCGAGCCCGATCAGCAGGCCGGTGCGCCCGAAGAAGCTGCCGATCACCACGATCAGTGCCGACAGTCCACCGAGGAGGACGGCCGTCCTCAGTCCGTTGTGCTGGCGGTGCACGGCAGCCCCTCCAAGTGGTGCGGTGGGAAGCCCTCTGTTCACATCCCTCTGTGCCTGGTGAACGGCGCAGGACGGGGCCCGGGTTCCCTTCCTCGCACGGCGCCGGGCCGTGCGCATCCCGACGACCCACGGCGCAGCCCGGACGGGGGAACAACGCGCAGCCCGGATGTGCGCACTAGAACAGCGACCCCGACACCACCTGGAGCACCAGTTGCGGGGCCACCGAGAGCACCACCGCACCGGCCGCGGCCAGCCCCAGGGTGGCGGCCAGCGGGCGCGGCACCCGGGCCCCGGCGGCGGCGCCGCCCGGGGTGAAGAGCTTGGCCAGCCAGAGCAGGTAGTAGTACAGGGCGACCACCACGTTGACCGCCATCAGCACTGCGAGCCAGCCCAGCCCGGCGTTGACGGCGGCCTGGAAGACCACCACCTTGCCGAACAGGCCGACCACGCCCGGCGGCAGCCCGGCCAGGCAGAGCAGGAAGAAGGCGAGCGCCAGCGCGGCCCACCGGTTGCGGGCGAACAGGCCCCGGTAGTCGTCCAGCCGGTTGGCCGGGCTGGTCCGGGCGACCACCGCGGCCACGCCGAAGGCGCCCAGGTTGACCAGGCCGTAGATCAGCGCGTAGGCCACCGTGGCGCCCAGCGGGTGGTCGCTGCCCGCGTACCCGGCGGCGGCCAGCGGCACCAGCAGGTAGCCGGCCTGGGCCACCGAGGACCAGGCCAGCAGCCGCACCGCGCCCTGCGCCGAGTCGGACCGCTGGCGCAGCGCGGCCACGTTGCCGGCCGTCATGGTGACCGCGGCGACCACCGCCAGCAGCAGGCCCCAGGTGTGGCCGTAGGGCCGGAAGGCCAGGTTGGTGATCAGCGCCAGACCCGCGAAGCCGGCCGCCTTGCCGACCACCGAGAGGTAGCCGGCCACCGGCAGCGGGGCGCCCGCGTAGGTGTCCGGCACCCAGAAGTGGAACGGCACCGCGGCCACCTTGAAGGCGAAGCCGACCAGGGTGAGCGCCGCACCGGCCTCGGCCAGCGGCTTCAGCTGCCCGGGCAGGTGCCCGAGGCCGTCGGCGATGCCGGCCAGGTGCAGGCTGCCGGTGGCCGCGTAGACGAAGCTGACGCCGAGCAGCATGACGGCCGTCGCGGTGACCGAGGAGAGGAAGAACTTCAGCGCCGCCTCGCCGCCGCGCCCGTTCCGCTTGAAGGCGACCAGCGCGAAGGACGGCAGCGAGACCACCTCCAGCGCGATCACCAGGGTGGCCAGGTCCCGGGCGGCGGGCAGCAGCGCGGCCCCGGCGGCGCTGCTGAGCAGCAGGAACCAGTACTCGCCGGCCGGCAGCTCGTCCTCGGCCACGGTGTGCAGCGAGAGCAGCGCGGCGATCAGCGCGCCGCCGAGCGCCAGCAGCTGGAAGACCAGCGCGAAGTGGTCGGCCACGTAGGAGCAGCCGGCCACGCCGCCCGGCTCGCAGAAGGTGGCCCGCGGCGCGCCGCCGGTCAGCGGGAGCAGGGCGAGCAGCGCCAGCACCAGGGTGGCCACGGTGAGCGGGCCGAGCAGCCGCTTGCGCCCCTGGGGCAGCAGCAGGTCGGCGAGCAGCACCACCAGCGCGGCCAGCGCGGTGATCAGCGGCGGGGCGATCGCCACCCAGTCGACCGACTGGATGAGAGCGCCGGAGTGGGCGACGGCGAGCGGGTTCACGGCGGACTGCCCCAGGAGTTGGTGGCCGAGAGCGGGAAGGGCGGGAGTTCCGGGCATCGGTCAGCCCCCTGCCAGCAGCTGCTTGACCGCGGGATCGGAGAGCGAGAGCAGCAGCGTCGGCCAGAGCCCGGCGACCAGGGTGAGCGCGGCCAGCGGGGTCCAGCTGACCGCCTCGTACGGGCGCAGCTCGGCGGGCACGGCGACGGCGGGCTCGCCCGGGTCGCCCATGCAGACCCGGCGCACCATCTGGAGCAGGTAGCCGGCGGTCAGCAGGGTGCCGAGGCCGGCCAGCACCATGAAGGTGAGGAAGGCGTGCCGGGAGAGCCCGGCGACCGGGTCGAAGGCGCCGAACATCGCCAGCACCTCGCCCCAGAAGCCGGCCAGCCCGGGCAGGCCGAGGCTGGCGACCGCGGCGAAGGCGAGCAGGGCGCCCAGCCGCGGCGCCCGGCCGTACAGCGCGGCCCCGGTCCGCCCGGCCAGGGCGTCCAGGTCGCCGGTGCCGTACCGGTCCTTCAGCCCGCCGACGATGAAGAAGAGCAGGCCGGTGACCAGGCCGTGGGCGACGTTGGCGAACAGCGCGCCGTTCACCCCGACCGGGGTGAGCGAGGCGATGCCCAGCAGCACGAAGCCCATGTGGCCGACCGAGGAGAAGGCGATCAGCCGCTTCAGGTCGCCGCCGCGGCCGGGACGGGCCAGCGCCAGGCAGACCAGCGAGCCGTAGAGGATGCCGACCGCGGCCAGCGCGCCCAGGTACGGGGCGAAGTAGGCGGCGCCCTGCGGCACCACCGGCAGCACCACCCGGACCAGGCCGTAGGTGCCCATCTTGAGCAGCACGCCGGCCAGCAGCACCGAGCCGGTGGTCGGCGCGGCGGTGTGCGCGTCGGGCAGCCAGCTGTGCAGCGGCCAGGCCGGCGCCTTGACCAGCAGGCCCAGCCCGATGGCCAGCGCGGCCAGCAGCTGGGTGCTGTGCGAGAGGCCGTGGCCGTGCGCGGCGGCCAGCGCCGTCATGTCGAAGGTGCCCGCCTTCAGGCCGACCAGCAGGAAGCCGAGCAGCATCAGCGCGGAGCCGAGCAGGGTGTAGAGGATGAACCGGTTCGCCGCCGCGGTGCGGGCCCCGCTGCCCCAGCGCGCGATCAGGAAGAACATCGGGATCAGCACGATCTCGAAGGCGAGGAAGAAGAGCAGCAGGTCCAGTACCAGGAAGGTGGCCAGCATGCCGACTTCGAGCAGCAGGAAGAGCCCGGTGTAGGCGCGTGCCGAGGGGGTGTCCGGGCCGTTCGGCAGCTTCTTCGCGGAGTAGAGCGCGCAGAGGAAGGTGAGCAGCGCGGTCAGCACCACCAGCGGCAGCGAGATGCCGTCCACCCCGAGGTGGAAACGCACCCCGAGGGCCGGGATCCAGGAGACGTCGACCACGCCCTGCATCCGGCTCGGGTGGGCGTGGTCGAAGGCGGCGGCCAGCGCGACGGAGAGCGCCAGCGTCAGGCCGCTGACCACCGCGTTGAACCGCAGGGCCCGCCGGTCCCGGGTCTCGGGGTCCGGGCCGAACAGGCCGGCCGGGGCCAGCGTGCCGGCTGCACCGAACAGCGGCAGCGCCAGCAGGGCGATGAGGAGCACGTTCATCGGGGACTTCCTGCGGGGGCCGGGGCGGACGGGTGACGGGGGTTCGACTGGCCGGTCGTCATGTGCCCACCGCCACGAAGACGGCGATCAGCACCACGCCGGCCAGCAGCGCGCTCAGGTAGGTCTGGGCGTTGCCGGTCTGGCTGCGGCGCACCACCCAGCCGAGCAGTCGGGCGGTGCCGCCGGAGGCCTCCACGTACCCCTCGACCACCTCGCGGTCCACGAACCTGGCCACCGCGGCGAGGGTCACCACCGGGCGCACGAAGAGCAGGCTGTAGACCCGGTCCAGGTGGAAGCCGTGCTGCGCCGGCCGGTACAGCGGGCCGAGCAGCGCGCGGCCGGGGTCGGCCACCGGGGCCGGCTCCGCGCCGGTCGCCCTCGCCTTCGCGGCCCGGGCACCGGCGGTGCGCCAGGCCGCCCAGCCGATCAGCACGCCGGCCACGGCCACCCCGGTGCCGAGCACCGCGGTGGTCAGGCTGGGCCGCAGCGAGCCGCCGTCCAGCAGCTTCGGCAGCCACTCGGGGCGCAGCCCGGCCACGCCGAAGCCCATCGCCGGGATCGCCAGCACCCACAGCGGCCAGCGCATCGCGGCCGGCTCGGCCTGCCCGGGGTCCGCCTCGTCGAGCTCCGGCGAGTAGGGCGCGCCCGGCTCGGCGACGGCGGGCGCGGTGGCCGCGGCGGCGCCGGTCGGGAAGGCGAGCAGCCAGAGCCGGGTGGCGTAGACGGCGGTGAGCAGGGCGGTGACCAGCCCGGCGACCAGCACGATCCAGCCGGCCGCGTGCGGCACCGCGCTCGCCGGACCGACGCCGTTGGTCAGCGCGTCGCCGTGGGCCGCGTGCTCGGCCGCGGTGAGCACCGACTCCTTGCTGAAGAAGCCGGCGAACGGCGGCAGGCCGACCAGCGCGACCAGGCCGATGCCGAGCGTCCAGCGGGCGTCGGGCACCTTGGCCCGCAGCCCGGGCAGCCGGGACATCGCGGAGAGCGAGTTGGTGTGGGCGGCGTGGATCAGCACGCCGGCCGCCAGGAACAGCAGCGCCTTGAACGCACCGTGGCTGACCAGGTGGAAGGCGGCCGCCTCCCGGTCGCCGGCGGCCAGCGCGCCGGCCATGTAGCCGAGCTGACCGACGGTGGAGTAGGCGAGCACCCGCTTGATGTCGTCCTGGGCCAGCGCGCAGAGCGCCGAGCCGACCATGGTGACCGCGCCCAGCACCGCCAGCACCACCAGCGCGGCGCCGGAGAGCAGGAAGACCGGCAGCAGCCGGGCCACCAGGTAGATGCCGGCCGCGACCATGGTGGCGGCGTGGATCAGCGCGGAGACCGGGGTCGGGCCGGCCATCGCGTCCGGCAGCCAGGTGTGCAGCGGGAACTGCGCGCTCTTGCCGGCCACGCCGGCGAGCAGCAGCAGCGCGATCAGCGTGGGGTGGCCGAGCTGCCCGTGCGCGGCGGCGGCCAGCACGCCCTCGATCCGGAAGGTCTTCGCGTCGGCGCCGAGCAGGAAGATGCCGAACAGGAACGGCACGTCGCCCAGCTTGGTGACCAGGAAGGCCTTGAGCGAGGCGGCCCGGGCGTCGGCGCTCTCCCAGTGGTGGCCGATCAGGAAGTACGAGCAGATGCCCATGATCTCCCAGCCGACCAGCAGCACGATCAGGTCGCCGGAGTAGACCACCAGGAACATCGCGGCGGTGAAGAGCGAGACCAGCGCGGCGTAGGAGGGGTAGCGCGGGTCGTTGCGCAGGTAGGCGGTCGAGTAGACCTGCACGCAGGTGGCGACCAGGCCCACCAGCACCGACAGCAGCGAGGTGTAGCCGTCCAGGTGCAGCGCGAGGAAGACGTCCGGTCCGCCGGTGGGGGTCAGCCGGGTGGCCGCGTCCAGGGTGTGGCCGGTGCCCAGCTGGACGGCGGTGACCACGGCGAGCACCGCGGCGGCGGCCACCGGCAGGATCGCCAGCGGGCGGGCGTAGCCGGGGGCCCGCCTGCCGGTGGCGAACTGGGCGGCGGCGCCGAGCGCGGGCAGCGCCGGGACGAGCGCGGGGAGGGCGATGTTCACGAGACGGCCTGGCCCTTCGGCGCGCTGTCGGCACCCTGCTCGGTCGCCTGGGCCGGGACCTCGGCGGCGCGGTCGCCGAGCTCGGTCAGCCGGTCCACGTCGGCGGTGCCGCGGGTCCGGAAGACCAGCAGCACGATCGCGAGCCCGAGGCCGATCTCGGCCGCGGCGACGGTGATGGTGAAGAGGGTGAGCGCCTGCCCGGCGTGCAGCGCGTCGCGCAGCCAGGCGTCGAAGGCGACGAGGTTGAGGTTGACGGCGTTGAGCATCAGCTCGACCGACATCAGCACCAGGATGGCGTTGCGCCGGGCGAGCAGGCCGTAGACGCCGATCGCGAAGAGCAGCGCGGCCAGGACGGCGGGGTAGACGAGGTGCATCGGGCGCTCAGCGCTCCTGCCGCTGGCCGGCCGCGGAGCCGGTGGACCGCGGGGTGGTGAGCCGGCCGGCGCGCGGCTTGGCGCGCCCGGTACCGGTCCGGGAGATCACGATCGCGCCGACCAGGGCGGCCAGCAGCAGCACGGAGAGCGCCTCGAAGGGCAGCACCCAGTGCCGGAACAGGCTGGCGCCGGTGACGGCGGTCGAGCCGCCGCCGGCGCCCAGGTCGATCCAGGAGGTACGGAAGGCGTCGACCACCAGGGTCACCAGGGTGCCGGCGGTGGCCAGCGCGACGGCGAGGGCGACCCAGCGGTTGCCCGAGTCCGCGTCCGGCGAACGGCCGATCGGCGCCCTGGTGAGCATCAGGCCGAAGAGCACCAGGACGACCACCGAGCCGAGGTAGATCAGCACCTGCACCCAGGCCACGAACTCGGCGGTGAGCAGCAGGAACTCCACGGCCAGGCCGCCGAGCGCGACCACCAGCCAGAGTGCGGCGTGCACCAGCTGCTTGGTGGTCACCGAGAGCAGGGCGGCGCCGAGCACGGCGATGCCGACCAGCACGAAGACGATCTCCACCCCGGTCGGGGAGAGGAAGCCGCGGGCGGCGGGCGTCAGCGGGCCGGCGGCGGCGAGCGGGCCGGCGGCGGCGAGCGGGCCGGCGGCGAACAGATCGGCGGTCATGCGGGGTCACCCCCGGCCGCCGCGCGGGCCTTGTCGGCGGCCTTGCGGGCGACGGCGATCTCCTTGGGCTCCTCGGCCGCCGGGTCCAGCGCCGGCGGGGCCGGCACGGTCCACATCCACTCGCGCAGCTTCTCCCGCTCGTGGGTCAGCTCGTGGATGTCGGTCTCGGCGTACTCGAAGGCGGGCGACCAGAAGAGCGCGTCGAAGGGGCAGACCTCGATGCAGATCCCGCAGTACATGCAGAGCGAGAAGTCGATGGCGAACCGGTCCAGCACGTTGCGGGTGCGGGCGCGCGCGTTGGGGTCGACCGCCGGGAGGGTCTCCTTGTGCGAGTCGATGTAGATGCACCAGTCCGGGCACTCCCGGGCGCAGAGCATGCACACCGTGCAGTTCTCCTCCAGCAGCCCGATCACGCCCCGGCTGCGCGGCGGCAGCTGCGGCTGCACGTCCGGGTACTGGCCCGTGACGGACTTGCGGGTCATGGTGCGCAGGGTGACGGCGAGGCCCTTGGCCAGGCCGGAGCCGGGGAGGTTCACTGGGAGATCGCCACCTTGATGATGCCGGTCAGGGCGAGCTGGAGGAGCGCGAGCGGGATCAGCACGGTCCAGGCGAAGCGCATCAGCTGGTCCTCGCGCAGCCGGGGGAAGGTCACCCGGGCCCAGATCACCACGAAGGCGAGCGCGAAGGTCTTCAGCAGCGTCCAGAGCCAGCCGAGGCTGTGCGACAGCGGGCCGTGCCAGCCGCCGAGGAAGAGCACCGCGGTCAGCGCGCAGAGCACCACGATCCCGGCGTACTCGGCGAGCAGGAAGAGCGCGAAGCGCAGCCCGGTGTACTCGGTGTAGGCGCCGAAGATGATCTCGGAGTCGGCCACCGGCATGTCGAACGGCGGGCGCTGCAGCTCGGCCAGGCCCGCGGTGAAGAAGACGAAGCCGCCGATCAGCTGCCACGGGATCCACCACCAGTGGAACTGGTCCATGATCCCGGGCAGCGAGACGGTGCCGGCGGCCATCGCCACCGAGGCGCCGGCCAGCAGCATCGGCAGCTCGTAGGACATCAGCTGGGCGGCCGTGCGCAGGCCGCCGAGCAGCGAGTACTTGTTCGCCGAGGCCCAGCCGGCCATCAGCGAGCCGAGCACCCCGACGCCCATCACGGCGAGCACGAAGAAGATGCCGGCGTCGACCGCCTGGCCGACGAAGCCGTGCGGGCCGACCGGGATCGCCAGCAGCACCAGCAGGTAGGGCAGCAGCGAGACGGCCGGGGCCAGCTGGAAGACCCGCCGGTCGGCGCCGGCCGGGACGATGTCCTCCTTCTGCGCGAACTTCACGCCGTCGGCGACCAGCTGGGCCCAGCCGTGGAAGCCACCGGCGTACATCGGGCCGAGCCGGCCCTGCATGTGGGCCATCACCTTGTGCTCGGTCTGGCCGACGACCAGCGGGAAGACGAGCAGCACCACCAGCGCGGCGAGGCAGCGCAGCAGCGTGTCGAGCAGGTTCACGCGTGCTCTCCGTTCGGCTGCGGGGGTTCGGGCTGGGTGGTCTCGGGCTCGGCGGGCTCGGGTTGGGCGGGCTCGGGATCGGCGGGCTCGGGCTGCGGGGGTTCGGGGGTGGCGGGCTCGGGCTCCACTGCCGCCGGCTCGGCGGGCGCGGGCTCCGCCGCCGGGGGCTCGCCCGCCGCCGGCGCCTCGTGGGCCGGCACCGGGGCGTGCCACGGGGCGTCCGAGCTGCGGGTGCGGGCCGGCCGCTCGGGGCGCGCCAGCCGCTCCACGGCCGGGACCTCCGTGCTCCCGGTGTCGGCGGCCGCGGCCGCCTGGCTGGCCGAGCCCTCGGTGATGCTGCGG
>NZ_JBNQTI010000188.1:0-15640 GCF_050325825.1 Kitasatospora sp. LaBMicrA B282 | reverse complement strand
GCCCGGGCGGCCGCCGTCCCGGCCACCCGGGCGGCTGCGGCCGGGCCGGCCGCGCTGGGCGCCGCCCGGGTCCCGGACCAGGGGCCGCACCAGGCCGGGATCGTCCAGCCGCCGCAGGCCCGGGTGCAGCTGGCCGCCTTCGACCTGGCCCCGAACGCCGGGCGCGGCGGGCTGCAGGCGCTGCTGCGGCAGTGGAGCGCCACCATCGCCCGGCTGACCGCGGGCGAGCCGGCCACCGGCCACGAGAACCAGATCGCGCTGGACGCCGGCCCCTGCTCGCTGACCGTCACGGTCGGCTTCGGGGCCAGCCTGTTCGACAAGACCGGCCTGGCCGACCGCCGCCCGGCCGCACTCGCCCCGCTGCCGCCGTTCCCGCTGGACGCGCTCGACCCGGCGCGCAGCGACGGCGACCTGATCCTCCAGGTCGGCGCGGACGACGCGCTGGTCGCCTTCCACGCGCTGCGGGTGCTCCAGCAGCAGGCGGCCGGCACCGCCGCCCCGCGCTGGCAGATGACCGGCTTCGCCCGCACCCCGGGCGCCACGCCCGCGCCGATGACCGGGCGCAACCTGATGGGGCAGGTGGACGGCACCAACAACCCCAAGCCGACCGATCCGGACTTCGCCGCCAAGGTCTTCGCCACCGGCCCGGACTGGATGGCGGGCGGCTCCTACCTGGTGCTGCGGCGGATCCGGATGCTGCTGGACGACTGGGAGAACCTCCCCACCGACCGGCAGGAGCGGTTCGTCGGGCGGCGCAAGTCGGACGGCGCACCGCTCTCCGGCGGCACCGAGACCACCCCGGTCGACCTGGCCAAGCAGAACCCGGACGGCACCCTGGCGATCCCGGCCGACGCGCACGTCCGGGTCGCCGCCCCGGCCGCCAACGGCGGGGCGGCCATGCTGCGCCGCGGCTTCTCCTACGCGGACGGGGTGCTGCCGGACGGCTCGCCGGACGCCGGGCTGCTCTTCCTCGCCTGGCAGGCCGACCCGGCCCGCGGGTTCGTCCCGGTCCAGCAGAAGCTGTCCCGGGCGGACGGGCTCTCCCGGTTCCTGAAGCACGAGGCGAGCGGTCTGTTCGCCGTGCCGCCGGGGGTCGGCGGCGCCGGCGGCTACCCGGGCCAGGCGCTGCTGGAGGGCTAGCGGCGCCCCTGGGACCCGCTCGCGGCGGCGGCCGGGCCCGGGGCGGGACCAGTGTGCGGACCGGGCCCCCGCGGGGGCACCGGAGTGGCTATGGTGGCTGGTCTGATACCGGTTCACATAGTCACGGAGGCTCGGCCATGTCGGCGACCCGCTACACCTACCTCGGGCCGGCCGGCACCTTCACCGAGGCGGCCCTGCACACGCTGCCCGAGGCCGCGACCCGGGAACTGGTGCCGCTGCCCTCGGTGCCCGCGGCGCTGGACGCGGTGCGGGCCGGCGAGGCGGCCGGTGCCTTCGTGGCGATCGAGAACTCGGTGGAAGGCGCGGTCACCGCCACCGCCGACGAGCTGGCCACCGGCTCGCCGCTGATGATCTACCGCGAGGTGCTGCTGCCGATCACCTTCGCGCTGCTGGTCCGCCCCGGCACCGAGCTGGCCGACGTCAAGACCGTCACCAGCCACCCGGTGGCCCAGCCGCAGGTGCGGCGCTGGATCGGCACCAACCTGCCGGAGGCCCGCTGGGAGGCCGCGGCCTCCAACGCGGACGGCGCCCGGCTGGTCCAGGAGGGGCAGGTGGACGGCGCCTTCGCCGGCGAGTTCGCCGCCGCGCTCTACGGGCTGCACCCGCTGGTCACCGACATCCACGACGCCGAGGCCGCCACCACCCGGTTCGTGCTGGTCGGCCGGCCCGGTCGGGCCGCCTCGCCGACCGGCTGGGACAAGACCTCGATGGTGGTCTGGCTGGGCGACAACCACCCCGGTGCGCTGCTCGAGCTGCTGCAGGAGTTCGCGGTCCGCGGGGTCAACCTGATGCGGATCGAGTCCCGGCCGACCGGTCAGGGCCTGGGCAACTACTGCTTCTCGATCGACTGCGAGGGGCACCTGACCGAACGCCGGGTGGCCGAGGCGCTGATGGGCCTGAAGCGGATCTGCCCGCGGGTGCGGTTCCTCGGCTCCTATCCGCGCGCCGACCGGCGGGACGCCACCCCGCGCCGCGCCGGCTCCTCGGACGAGGACTTCGTGGTCGCCGCCGACTGGCTGGCCCGCTGCCTGGACGGGCGCGGCGAGGACTGAGCTCGGCCGGAGAAGCACTCCCGCCAACCGCCGGACAACTGCGGGACGCCTTTCGGACATCTCCCCGAAAGGCGTCCAAAGCGCCGTCCACAGGCCGCTCTGCGGGTCCGATCGCCATCCACAGCCTGGCCTACCGGCCAGTTATCCACCGGTTATCCACAGGCCTGGGGATGAGTCGACAAACCGGCTTAGCCACTCCCAGGTCCACTCCGATCATCGGTTAGCCGACCAAAACGGACCGATCACACCAGAGTCACCCTTCTCCTGAGAAGTCACCTCTCCGAGTGGTGGAATTCCTTCCACCGAGATGGCGGATCGAGGTTTGAAACCTGGAAAGCCGGTTTTGATCCGGCGAACTTTCCGGGATCTCGGAAATCCACAGGCGACACGAACCGCCTGTGGACAGTGACCCACAGTGGATCACTGGGGGCTGGTTATCCACAGGCTTGGGCGAGTTATCCCCAGCCGGTTCCGGCCCCGGTAGGCTTGGGCCCGTGATTGACCTTCGCCTGCTCCGTGAAGACCCTGACCGAGTGCGCGCCTCGCAGCGCGCCCGTGGCGAGGACGTCGACCTGGTCGACGCCCTCCTCTCTGCCGACGAGCGCCGCCGGTCCTCGGGCAGTCGCTTCGACGAACTGCGCAACGAGCAGAAGGTGCTCGGGAAGCAGGTGCCCAAGGCCCAGGGCGAGGAGAAGGCCGCCCTGCTCCAGCGCACCAAGGAGCTGGCCGCCGAGGTCAAGGCCGCCGACGCCGAACAGGGCGAGGCCAAGGAGGAGGCCGAGCGGCTGCTGCGCTCGCTGGCCAACCTGCTCGACCCCGCCGCCCCGATCGGCGGCGAGGAGGACTTCGTCACCCTCGAGGAGATCGGCACCCCGCGCGACTTCGCGGCCGAGGGCTTCGAGCCGCGCGACCACGTGGAGCTGGGCCAGTTGCTCGGCGCCATCGACATGGAGCGCGGGGCCAAGGTGGCCGGCGCCCGTTCCTACTACCTGACCGGCCCCGGCGCCCTGCTGGAGCTGGGCCTGGTGAACATGGCGATGGCCCAGGCCACCGCGCTCGGCTTCATCCCGATGATCACCCCGGCGCTGGTCCGCCCGGCCGCCATGGACGGCACCGGCTTCCTCGGCCAGGCCGCCGAGAACGTCTACCACCTCCCCCAGGAGGACCGTTACCTGGTCGGCACCAGCGAGGTCCCGCTCGCCGCCTACCACATGGACGAGATCCTGGAGGCCGACCGCCTCCCGCTGCGCTACGCCGGTTTCTCCTCCTGCTTCCGCCGCGAGGCCGGGACCTACGGCAAGGACACCCGCGGCATCATCCGGGTGCACCAGTTCGAGAAGGTCGAGATGTTCGTCTACACCACCCCGGAGGAGGCGGAGACCGAGCACCGCCGCCTGCTCCAGTGGGAGAAGGACTTCCTCAACGCGCTGGAGCTGCCCTACCGGGTGATCGACGTCGCCTCCGGCGACCTCGGCGCCTCGGCCGCCCGGAAGTTCGACATCGAGGCCTGGATCCCGACCCAGGGCAAGTACCGCGAGGTCACCTCGACCTCGAACACCACCGAGTACCAGTCCCGCCGGCTGTCCATCCGGATGCGCGAGGACGGCAAGGTCCGCCCGCTGGCCACCCTCAACGGCACCCTGGCGGCGGTCCCCCGGCTGATCGTGGCCATCCTGGAGAACCACCAGCAGGCCGACGGCTCCGTGGTGCTGCCGGCCGCGCTGCGCCCCTTCCTGGGCGGCCGGACCACGCTGGACCCGGTCAAGTGACCGACGGGCTGCCGTACCGCCTGATCGCCACCGACCTGGACGGCACCCTGCTCGACCCCGCGGAGACGGTCACCGACCGGACCCGCGCCGCCCTGGCCGCCGCGACCGCGGCCGGGGCGGTCCACGTGATCGTCACCGGCCGGGCCGTCACCTGGGCCCGGCCGGTCTTCGAGGCGATCGGCTACACCGGCACCGCCGTCTGCGGCCAGGGCGCCCAGGTCTACGACGCGGGCAGCGACCGGCTGCTCACCTCGCTCACCCTGGACCGCCAGCTGGCCAGGCTCGCGCTGGCCAAGCTGACCGCCGAACTCGGCCCGCCGGCCGTCGCGGCCGCCCGGGACGGCCTGGACGGCGCCGTGCTGGCGCTGCCGACCTACCGGCTGATGGGCAGCGGCGAGCTGCCGCTGACCGTGGTGACCGATCCGGCCGAGCTGTTCGCCGCGCCGATCGGCAAACTCTTCGTCCAGCACCCCGACCTGACCACCGACCAGCTGACCGAGGCCGCCCAGCGGATCATCGGCGACCTGGTCACCGTCACGATGGCCGGCGAGGGCATCGTCGAGCTGCTCCCGCTCGGGCTCTCCAAGGCCACCGGGCTGGCCGTCGCGGCCCGCCGGCTGGGTCTGAAGGCGGCGGACACCATCGCCTTCGGCGACATGCCCAACGACCTGCCGATGTTCCGCTGGGCGGCGCACGGGGTGGCGATGGCCGGCGCCCACCAGGAGCTGCTGGCGGTCGCCGACGAGGTCACCGCCGGCAACGACGCGGACGGCGTGGCGCTGGTGCTGGAGCGGCTGTACGGCACCTGACGGCGGGTCGGCCGAGGCCGTCCGGTCCGTCGTCCGGTCCGTCGTCCGGCCGACCGGCGCGCCGACGGGCCGTCAGCCGCTGTAACTGAGGTTGGCGCAGGGGTCGTCGTCGGCCGAGCGGGCGCCGTCGCTGATGGCGGACGGCAGCGGAGCCGGCGCCGCGGGCGTGCCGGGCGCGGCCGCCGCCCCGCCGGCCGTCGCCGCGAAGTCCTTCCCGAGCACCAGGTCGAGCCCGGCCCCGGCGCTCTTCTGCAGGGTGGCCCCGGGGAAGAGCTGCGCCAGTTGCCGGGCCGCCGCGGCCTGGGCGGCGCCGTACTCGATCACCGTGCCGTCGTGGTCCTGCGCGGCCGCGTTGGCCACGCCGGCCACCGCGAAGCCGGCCGACCTGAGCCGGGCCGAGGCGGCCTGGGTCAGCCCCGCCGTGGTGGTGCCGTTGTAGACCACCACCCGGGCACCGGCGCCGTTCACCACCGGCGGGCTCGACGCCGGACTCGAAGCCGGGCCCGACGCCGGACCAGACGCCGGACTCGACCCCGCACCCGCGCTCGGCACGTCGGCCCGCTGCCCACTGGCGTCCTGGCCGTCCAGCGTGCGGTCGGCCTTGAGCGCGGCCCAGAGCCGGTCGCTGTCCGGCTGCACCCAGGCGACCCGGGGGCCCTCGAAGCGCCAGGGCACGGTGACGAACTTGACGTCGTGCAGGTCGATGTTCTTCATCGACAGCCCGAAGGAGAGCAGCTTCTGGGCCGAGGCGAGGTCCGGGTCGACGGTGACCGACCTGGTCGCGGCGTCGGCCAGCGGCAGCAGCGTGGTGGGGTCCATCCCGTCGCCCTTGACCTTCTTGATCAGCGCGGCGAGGAAGGCCTGCTGACGCTGCATCCGGCCGATGTCGGAGCCGTCGCCGATGCCGTGCCGCACCCGGACGTAGTCCAGGGCCTGCTGCCCGGAGACGGTCTGCAGGCCCTTGGCGAAGACCTGCCCGCCCTTGTGGCCCAGGTTGGGGTTGAGGTCGCCCTGGTAGACCGCGTTCGGCACGCAGACCTGGACGCCGCCGACCGCGCTGGTCATCGCGGCAAAGCCGGCGAAGTCCACCACCAGGGTGTGGTCCACCCGCAGGCCGGTCAGGTGCTCCACGGTGTTCTGGGTGCAGGCGGGGTTGCCGGCGTCGGTGTTCCCCATCGAGAAGGCCGCGTTGAACATGGTGTTCGGCTGCTTCCTGGTCCACTTCCCGTTGACCAGGCAGGGCGGGATCTCCACCAGCGAGTCGCGGGGGATCGAGATGCCGACGGCGTGCCGGTGGTCGGCGTAGACGTGCAACAGGATCGTGGTGTCCGAGCGGGCGCCGTCGTCCCCGCCGCCGCCCAGGTCGCCGTTGCCGCCGCCGCGCGAGTCGGAGCCGATCAGCAGCACGTTGATCGGCTTGTTGCCGTTGGCGTCCGCGGTGGCCGCCGGCGGGCGGTCGGCGGCGATGCCCGCCTTGTCGAAGCTCCTGATGTTGGCGTTCAGCTTCAGGTAGACCGCGCCGGCCGCGCCGCCGCCGAGCAGCACGGCCCCGGCCGCGGTCCAGACGACCAGCTTCTTCCGGCCGAGCCGGCCGCCCTTGCGCCTGCGGCCGGCGGCGGTCCGGCGCGCGGCGGCCCGGCCACCGCCGGGGCCGGCCGGCTCCCCGCCCGCGGGACCGTGGTCGGACGTCCGTGCCCGCTGGTCTGCCATCCGCTCTCCCCTCCACTGCCGCCTCAGCGGAGCATACAAAGGCGTCATCGCCACGCCTTGACCGGGTCTTGACTTGCTCTATTGCTTAACTATGCAATCGAAGCGCCACCATGCGACCCGAGGGGTCAGTTGTAGGATGACCGGGCAAGAGGTTGTAGGATGACCGGGCAAGGACACGGGTCGAGCAGGGCGGGGACGGAGGTGGTGACGGTGAGCGGCAACAGCGGCGCACTGCACGCCGCCGGCCGGCGCTCCCTGGTGGACGCCGCGATCGAGCAGCTGCGCGAGCAGCTCGCGGCCGGCAGCTGGACGGTGGGCGAGAAGATCCCCACCGAGCACGAGCTGGCCGAGCGGATGCAGGTCGGCCGCAACACCGTGCGCGAGGCGATCCGGGTGCTGGTGCACGCCGGCATGCTGGTCACCCGGCAGGGCGAGGGCACCTTC
Source organism: Kitasatospora sp. LaBMicrA B282 (assembly GCF_050325825.1). Lineage (NCBI taxonomy): Bacteria > Bacillati > Actinomycetota > Actinomycetes > Kitasatosporales > Streptomycetaceae > Kitasatospora > Kitasatospora sp. LaBMicrA B282. Next base: position 8,695 of record NZ_JBNQTI010000188.1, on the reverse strand, counting down.
GTGCGCAGCACCAGCGACCCGGCGGCCGTGCTGCGCGGCGTGCAGCGCTCCGGCGTGCGCGACGTGCTGGAGGTGCGAGCGGCCCTGGAGGCCGAGGCGGCCCGGCTGGCCGCGCTCCGGCACACTCCCGAGGACCTGCGGCGAATGCGCGAGGCGCTGGCCCGCGAGGCCGAGGTGATCGCCGCGCACGACGAGCGGACCGGCCGCGAGGCCACCGTCGAGCACGACCTGGAGTTCCACACCGCGATCGTCGAGGCCGCCCACAACCCGGCGCTGACCGAGGTCTACCGCTACTTCGGCGCCTCGGTGCGCGAGGCGATGCGCACCGCCTTCGGCGACCACGAGATGCCCGAGGTGGTCGTCGCCACCCACGCGGCGCTGGTCGACGCGATCGAGAGCGGCGACCCCGACCGTGCCGAGGCCGCCTGTCGCGCCCTGCTGGCCGAGCCCACCGCGGCGGTCGAGCAGCTGCTGGCGGAGTTCGCCGCCCGGAAGTAGTCGGCGGCCGTCCGGCCCACCGCGTCGCCCGCTCCCCAGCGCGGGCGCGCGCCCGGCCGAGCCCGCCCCCTCCTGCCCCTTTCACCCTAGAAATGGCACCACCATGTCCGTCACCCGGGCCCAGCAGTCGCTGCCCACGTCCGCCGTCCCCGTCCGTTCCCGGCTCGCCCACCCGGCGCTGCTGCTGCTCGGGATCGTGCTGGTCGCGCTGAACATGAGAGCCTGCCTGGCCGCCGTCTCGCCGATGGTCGGGGAGATCCAGCGCACCTTCGGCCTCTCCTCGACGGTCAGCGGGCTGATCACCACGGTGCCGGTGCTCTTCCAGGGCGTGGGCGCGCCGCTCACCCCGCGGCTGACCCGGCGGTTCGGCACCGAGCGGGTGGTGCTGGGCGCGGTGCTGGTGCTGGGCGCCGGCGTGCTGCTGCGGGTGCTGCCCTCGGTGGTGGCGCTGTACGGGGGCTGCGTGGTGATCGGGGTGGCCATCGCGGTGCTGAACGTCTCGATGCCCGGACTGGTCAAGCGCGAGTTCCCGGACCGGGCGGCGGCGATGACCGGCGTCTACTCGACCACCATGCTGGTCGGCGCCACCCTGGCGGCCGGCAGCTCGGTGCCGCTGGAGCACGCGCTGGGCGGCGGCTGGCGGGCCTCGCTCGGTGCCTGGTCGCTGCTCGCCCTGGTGGCGGCGGTGGCCTGGCTGCCCCAGGTGCTGCGCAGCCGGCAGGCCGCCGCACCGGCCGCGCCCGCCGCGGCAACTGCCACGGGTGCCGCGGGTGCGCCGCTCGCCAAGCCGATCGCGGGCCTCTGGCGGCTGCCGCTGGCCTGGCAGATCAGCCTCTTCATGGGCGTCTCCTCGCTGATGGTCTACACCCTGGTCGCCTGGATGCCGACGATCCTGGCCTCGCACGGGATGAGCCGGGACCAGGCCGGTCTGGTCTTCGCGTTCAGCAACCTGGTGCAGGTGGCCGGTGCCTTCCTGGTCCCGCTGCTGGCCGGCCGGCTCACCCGGCAGCGTGCCCTGGCGGTGACGATGGCCGCGCTGAACGCGGCCGGCGTGGCGATGCTGCTGATCGCCCCGGTCTCCGGGGCCTGGGCCGCCGCCGCGGTGCTGGGCCTGGCCCAGGGCGGCTCGCTCGGCCTCGGCCTGGCCTTCATCGTGCTGCGCACCGACACCGCGGCCGGCGCCGCGCAGCTGGGCGGCATGTCGCAGGCGATCGGCTACCTGATCGCGGCGGCCGGCCCGGTCGGCGGCGGTGCGCTGCACCAGCTGACCGGCGGGTGGAGCGCGGTGCTGGTGGTGCTGCTGGTGCTGGCCGGCGTGGTGGGCGTGGCCGGCTGGGGCGCGGGGCGCAACCGCACGCTGTAGCGAGTGCGCGATCTCGCAGTGCTGGAACGGCCGACCGGGACTTCCCGGTCGGCCGTTCCACGTCATCCAGCCGTGCCCCGCCTCATTCGGGCGTGCTCAGCCTCACTCGGCCGTGCTCAGCGTCAGCCCGGCCAGCCGGTGCGCGGCCAGCGCGGTGGCACAGCCCGTGACCAGCAGCAACAGCGGCACCGCCACACCGACCGCGACGTCGGCGGTGATCGTGCCGGGCGCGGCGATCGCCTTGGCCAGCGACAGGCCCCACTGCTGGACGCTCAGCGTCCGCGCGCCCTTCACGAAGTTGCCGACCAGGCTCTCCCAGATCAGCGCGTAGGCCAGCCCGATCACCACGGCGTTGCGGGTGACCACGCCGAGCAGCAGGAAGAGCGCACTGTACGCGGCACCGGCGACCAGGGCGGCCACCGTGTAGCCGAGCGCCAGCCCGTCCCGGGTGCCGTTCAGGATCAGCCCCGCCAGCAGGGTGGGCACGGCCGCGAAGACCCAGCAGCTGAGCACCGCCACCGCGAGCTTGGTGGTGACGATCCGCCACCGCGGCAGCGGCTTGGCCAGCAGGTAGACGATCGAGCCGTCGTCGATCTCGGTGGCGATCACGCCGGTGCCCACCACCAGCCCGAGCAGCGGGACCAGGGTGCCCAGGCCCAGCGTGCCCAGGATGTCGCCGGTCACGGTGCGCCGGTCGGCGCCGGAGCCGCCGGCCAGCACGGCGAGCAGCACCAGCAGCACCGGGACGACCAGCAGCAGCAGCGCCCGCCGCCGGCCGAGCAGACCGCGTACGGTCAGCCGCGCCACGGTCAGGTTCACGATCTTCCAGCCCTTCGGAGAGTTGAGCAGGTCAGGAGTTCACCAGGTAGGAGAAGACGCTCTCCAGCGACTCGTCCGCCGGGGAGACGGTGTAGAGCCGGATGCCGGCCTCGGCGGCCACCCTGGGCAGCAGGGTGGTGAAGCCCTGGAAGTCGATCGCCTGGATCCGCAGCGCCCGCTCCTGCCAGTCCAGTTCGATCCCGGCCGTGGAGCCGTCGGCGATCAGCGCCGCGGCGAGCCGGCGGTCGTCGCTGGAGCGGACCAGGTAGCGGTGCGGCCGGTCGGTCATCAGCCGGCGGATCCGGCGGAAGTCGCCCGAGGCGGCGTGCCGGCCGGCCACCATCACCTCGACGTGCCGGGCCAGTTGCTCGACCTCCTCCAGGATGTGCGAGGAGAAGAGCACCGTGCGCCCGTCGGCGCCGAACCGGCGCAACAGCTCCATCAACTGCAGCCGCTGGCGCGGGTCCATCCCGTTGAACGGCTCGTCCAGCAGCAGCACGGCCGGGTCGTGGACCAGCGCCGAGGCCATCTTGACCCGCTGCTTCATGCCCTTGGAGTAGGTGCCGGTCCGGCGGTCCTGGGCGGGCTCCATCTCGACCAGGGCCAGCGCCCGCCGGGCCGCCGCGCCGGGGTCCGGCAGGCCGTGCAGCTCGGCGTTGGCGAGCACGAACTCCCAGCCGGTCAGGTAGTCGTACATCGACTCCCGTTCCGGCACCAGGCCGATCGCCCGGTAGACCTGCTGGTTGCGCCAGATCGGCGCGCCGTCCAGCGTGACGCTGCCCGCCGAGGGGCCCAGGAAGCCGCTCATCAGGTGGATCAGGGTGGACTTGCCGGCGCCGTTGGGCCCGAGCAGACCGGTCACCCCCGGGCCGATGGTCATCGAGACGTCGTTGACCGCGACCACGTTGCCGAACCACCGGGAGACCTTGTCGATGGTGATGACTGCCATGACGGGCCCTCAGATCTTCCGGTACCGGCGCAGCAGCAGGGCGTAGGCCCCGGCAGCGATGACGACGATCTCCAGCCCGTAGACCACCGCACCGAGCGACCCCGGCGTGCCGCCGAGGTCGCCGGCGAGCCCGCAGAGCTGGTTGGTGAAGCGCGCCACCACCTCGTCGGGCGCCAGCAGGTAGGCCCAGCTGCTGTTGTCGGTGCCGACCTGGTGCGCCCCCTGGGTGAGGGCGACCACGATGTTCGCCACCAGGCCGCTGACCACCAGCACACCCATGATCGCCGCCACCCCGAAGCCGCGCCGCGGGGTGGCCGCCGCGATCACCAGGCCGACGGCCGCGAAGACCACCGAGTAGAGCAGCGCGGCGAGCAGCCCGATGGCGAAGTGCTCGGTGTTGCGGGCCGGGTCCAGCCCGCCGAGCAGCGCGCCCAGGTAGAGCACCAGCAGCGGCAGCACGGTGACCACCAGCAGGGCGACCACCAGGGCCGCCGCCTTGGCCCGGACGTAGTCGGCGCGGGTGATCGGGCGGGAGAAGTAGAGCGGCACGGTGGCGTGCCGCAGGTCGCGGGAGAGCAGCACCGGGGCCTGGGCCGCGGTGAAGATCTCCACGAAGAGCAGCCCGACCCCGGCCAGGTACCGCGGGTAGTCGGTGGCGAGCTCGGTGCGGCTCTCCATGATCGTGATCGCCACCAGCACCGCGGCCGGCAGCGTGACCGCCGCCAGCATCAGCATCGGCAGCACCTTGGCCCGGGCCGAGCGGCCCAGCCCGAAGGCGGCGCGCAGGCTCTGCACGAAGAGCGAGCGGGTGGCGTAGCCGCGGCCGAGCCGGGGGCCCTGGTAGCCGCGGTAGCCGATGTCGTGGATCACGCCCTGGGTGGTGGCGGCGGTGGCGGCGCCGGCTGCTGCGGCGACGACGGCGCGGGGCGGGTCGGCGGGCAGGTCGGACGGGGCGGTCATCGGGGGCCTCCGGCCGGCTCGGTGAAGATCTCGGCGACCCGGTGCCGGCGCTGCTCCAGCCGGACCAGGCCGAGGCCCAGCCCGGCGACGGTGTCGCGGATCAGGTCGTAGGTGTCGTCGTCCGCCAGCTCGACCAGCAGCAGGTGCGCGCCGTCGCTGCCGACGGTCAGCCCGGCGGCGGTCAGCCGGTCGTGGACCAGCTGTTCGGCGGTGCCGTCGGGATTGTCCGTGACCTCCACGGCGAGCAGCCGGGTCGCCTCGGTGAACGCCGCCGTGCTGGAGGCGCGCAACAGCCGGCCGCCGTCGATCACCACCAGGTGGTCGCAGGTCCGCTCCAGCTCACCGAGCAGGTGCGTGGTGACCAGCACCGAGATGCCGAACTCCTGGTGCACCCGGCGGACCAGGCCGAGCATCTCCTCCCGGCCGACCGGGTCGAGCCCGTTGGTCGGCTCGTCGAGCAGCACCAGGCGCGGGTCGTGGACCAGCGCCTGGGCCAGCTTCACCCGCTGCTTCATCCCGGTGGAGTAGCCGCCCATCGGGCGGTAGCGCTCCTCGTGCAGGCCCACGTGGCGCAGCACGTCGGCGGTCCGCTCGCGGGCGGCGGTGGGCGGCAGGCCCGCCATCCGGGCCATGTGCACCACGAACTCGGTGGCCGAGACGTCCGGCGGCAGGCAGTCGTGCTCGGGCATGTAGCCGACCAGCTCGCGGATGGCGGGCCCGTCGGTGGCGATGTCCAGCCCGAGCACCCGGCCGCCGCCGGAGGTGGCGGGCGCGAGCCCGAGCAGGATCTTGATGAGCGTGGACTTGCCCGCCCCGTTGGACCCGACCAGCCCCACCACGCCCGACGGCACCTCAACGGTGAGCTGGTCGAGCGCGGTGACGGTGGCGAACCGCTTGGTGAGGGCGTCCGTTCTGATCACAGGGGGTGCGGTGGACACATCACCGAACCTAGCGCCGAAGGGCGCCCGGGGGAGCTGACCAAGGGCGTGGGTTTCTCTCCTGCTCCAGGATGACGTCGGGTCAGGCGTCCCCTAGGGGTCGCCCGCGGTCGGGGGCGGGATCGGCCGCGGTCGAGGTGCAGGTCAGCCCAGCCGGTCAGCCCGGCAGGTCAGCCCAGCAGGTCGCCCTGGAGCAGCACCACCTGACGGAACGCCTGGTCCGGCACCCCGCGCGGATTGGTCATCAGCACCGTCGCCACCACGTCGCCGGCGCCGAGGTAGCCGACCTCGGCCGTCGACGGCCGGGTGGGTGCCGCGCCGGGCGGCGGCGGGGTCCGCCGGGAGGCGGCGGTCACCGAGGCGCCCAGGTCGAAGCGGTCGGCCCCCTCGACGCCCTGCGGGACCGCCTTCGGGCTGCCGCGCTCGGTCAGGCCCTGGTAGAAGTCGCCGCCCTCGGCCGCCGAGCCGAACCGGAGCAGCCAGATCTCGGTCCGGGTGCCGTCGGTGGCGGTCCAGACCCGGGTGGCCGCCTGCCGGCACGCGTCGGTGGCGAGCAGGACGGGCAGTCGGGCCGCGTCGTCGTGCAGCCGGGCGTAGTCGGCGCACGGGGGCGTGCCGGCGGTGCCGGGGTCGGTGGCCTGCCGCGGGGCGGGGAGCACCAGGGCCGGCAGGTCGGCGTAGTGCCGGTGTTCGGCGTCCGGTGCGCTCGGTGCGGGCGCACCGGACGGCAGCGGGGGCAGGGTGAGCGGGGCGAAGCCGTACCGTCCGTCGCCCGGCGTGGCCAGCCCGGGCAGGCTGCCACGCGCGGCCTCGGTCACCGAGGCGGCGGTCGCCGCGCCGGAGGCCAGCAGGAGCAGCGCGGCGGCGCCCCAGCGCAGCACGGCGACGCGACGCGGGCGGGGCGTGGTCGGGTCGGGCGGGGTCGGGTCGGGCGCGCCATCAGTCGTACCAGCGGGCGTACCGGCGGGCGTGGCGTCGGTCGTGTCGTCGGGCGTGGCGCCGGTTGTGTCATCGGTCATGCCGGGCCTCCGGGCAGGGCCAGTCGCCGCAGTTGCTCGTGGAAGAGGGCGACGGCCTCGCCGAGCGGCAGCGGCGCGACCCCCTCGACGTGCATGGTCACCAGCAGGTCGCCGGCCTGCGCCGTGCACTGCAGGCCGTCGAGCGGCGCGGCCGGGTCCAGCTGCGGCTGGAAGCAGCGGGCCTCCGGGTGGTCGGGCACCAGCGGCCCGTCCCGGAACAGCCCCGGGTCAGCCGCCGGTGCCCCGGTGAGGGCGGCCCCGGCCTGTGTCGACGGCTGGGCGAGCTGGTCCAGCCAGAGGGTCGCGGCCAACCGGCCGTCGTCCGTCCGGTAGCTGCGCACGCCCGCCGCTCGGTCGCCCGCGGCCTGCAGCGCCGACTTCACCGCAGCGCGCTGGCCCTCGGGCAGCTCCTTGACCAACTCGTCGAGATGGTTGCCGAGTTGGTCAGCAGTCAGCTCGGTGTCGTCGCCCTGCCCGGCGTCGTCGGGTCCGAGCGTGAAGCCGGCGGGGACCGGGAGCAGCAGGTCGCGCAGCGAGCCGAAGTGGACGCCATCCGGCCCGACCCCGAACGCCGGCCGGCCGGCAGTCGCGGCCGAGGTGGGGGCCGGGATGGGGGCCGACGTGGGCGCCGGCGCTGCGCGGGGCGGGGTGGGGGCGGACCGGTGCAGGATGCCCAGCCCGAGCCCGACGCCGGCCAGCAGGGCCGCCGCGGTGGCGCCGGCCGCGATGGCCACCCGGCGCGCGGGGTGGTGGACTCGGTCGCTCATGCCAGCCGCTCCCACTGCTGCTCGGCCAGGTCGCGGACCCGCTCCGCCGGCAACTGCGCGCTCCCGTAGGCCGTCACGCTCACCACCAGGTCGCCGCGCCGGGTCACCGCCGAGGCGTCGTAGAACTGCTCGTCGCTCTCGAAGTAGCTCGCCGGCCGGCCCGCCGCACGGTAGCCGCCGGCCAGTCCGTCCGGGAACGGCGTCCCGGCGCGCCGGGCGGCGTCCACGCGGTCCACGGCCGAGCCCGCGCGGTCCGGGAAGTACTGGATCAGCTGCACCCGGTACTTCACCCCGTCCTGCTGCCAGCAGGTCATCACGGCCCGCCGGAAGCCGGCGGTCAGCAGCGTCTCGAAGGCGCTCGCCGACCCGCCGCTCTCCCGGGCCAGCTGGCTCGCGCTCTCCCAGTCGCCGGGGGTCGCGATGCCGTAGTCGTCCCAGGCCTGCGCCCCGGCCGGCACCGGCAGCAGCAGCGGGCGCAGGTCACCGTCGACGGCCGCCGGGGTGGGTGCGGGTGCGGGCGTCGCCGACGCCGCTGGGGCCTCCAGGGGCGCGGCGGGGTAGCGGGGTGCGGACGCGGGGCGCAGCGGCGGCAGCGGGGTCGGCGGGCGGCCCGCCTGGATCGCGTAGCCGACCCCGCCGCCGAGCAGCGGGCCCAGCAGCAGCGCGCCGGCCACCAGCACCCGGCTGCGGGGGCGCGGGCCGGGATCAGCCACCGGTGCCCAGCCGATCGTGCTGGCGCTGCATCGCGTCCGCCAGCAGCGCCTGGTCCGGCGCGCCCTTCACGTACACCCGCACCTCGTACTCCACGTCGCCGACCCGGCTCACCCCGACCAACTCACCGGTGAACGCCTGCTGGTCGGGCTTGAAGAGGAACCCCTTGGCGGCGTCGTCGCCGGCCACCGGAACCGGGGTGCCCTGGGCGTACCCGGCACCCTGGGCGAAGGCCTTGGCGTCGTCGCCCGAGGAGAACCGCATCAGCTGGGCCTCGACCTCCGACTGCCCGTCGCCGCTGCGGTACCGGCGGTAGGCGGCCTCCTGGTAGCCGTAGGAGGTCAGGACCTGCTGGGTGTCGGCCGGCGTGCGGTAGTTCTTCGCGAGGTCGGCCACGGTGAGCGCGGTGCCGTCCTGGTCGCCGTAGGGCTGGGCGCCGGCCGGTACCGGGAGGAGGAAGAAGCGCAGGTCACCGCCGTGGGTGTCGCCGCTGACCGTGCCGTGCAGCGGGCTCGCCGGCGACGGTGCGAGGGTGAGGCTGGGCAGCGGCACAGGGGTCGGGGTCGGAGTCGGGGTGTGCACCGAGCGGGGCAGCGGAGAAGGGTGGGCCGACGGTGCGCAGGTACGGGCGAGCGGGGGGCGGGGTGCTGGCGGTGCTGGCGTTCTGGATC
>NZ_JBNQTI010000187.1:0-15900 GCF_050325825.1 Kitasatospora sp. LaBMicrA B282 | reverse complement strand
CCCCCCCCCCCCCCCCCCCCCCCCCCCCCCCCCCCCCCCCCCCCCCCCCCCCCCCCCCCCCCCCCCCCCCCCCCAGGTCGAATGCGCGGGCCACGGGCGGGTGGAGCGCAGCGAGGGGGCGTGGGTGTGGGCGTGGGGCTGCTGCGCAGGGAGGGCGTTGGCGAGGGGCGTGGGTGCTGGGAAGGCCACGAGGCGGGCGGTGCGGTGAGGGCGAGTGTCGGGGCAGCGGGGGGTCGGGTGTGGGGGTGTTGGTTGGGCGAGAGCCGGTGTGTGGGGGGCAGGCGTGGAGTGGGCGGCGCGAGGGTGAGGGGGTGCTCGGCCGGCCCAGGGTGGGCGGTGCGATGAGTGTGGAGGGCAAGGCGGGCAGCGAGGGTGGGGCGTGAGTGCTGGGCAGGTCCGGAGAGTGCGACGGGCGCGGGCCGGCGGAGGCGTCCAGCCCGCGGGTCAGTGCGGGTCGCCCGGGATGCGGCCGAGGAGGGCGGCGGCGGTGGCGGGGAGGTGGCGTCGGCGGCGGGTGAGGAGGAGGGCGGCGGCCAGGGCCAGGTAGATCCAGGTGATCACCAGCCGGGCGTTCTCGCCGGGCAGGGCGAACTGGGCGACGAAGAGGGCCAGCAGCAACCCGGCCTTCCATGGGGCGAACCGCAGGTCGAGCAGCAGCACCACCGCCAGCAGGGTCTGGGCCGCGGTCAGCAGGACCTCGTCCACCTGGCGTTCCACCAGGGGCAGCGCGAAGCCGCCGCCGCCCGCGGTGTAGGCGAGCGGGAGGCAGCCGATCAGCAGGGTCCACTGGTTGACCTTGCTGGAGAGCAGGGCGCCCAGGCCGTCGTCGCCGCGCAGGCGCCAGGCGAAGACCACGGCGACGATCAGTTCGGGGGCTTCGGAGGCCAGCGGGGCGAGCCATTGGACCAACAGAAAGCGGTCGATGCCGAGCGCGGAGCCGGCCTCCACCAGCGCGTCGGCGAACGGTTCGGCGCAGGCGAAGACCACGGCGGCCGCGACCACGAAGACCGCCACCGTGGTGGGCCGGCGCCGGGCGGGGGGCAGGGTGGCCAGCCGGGCCGGGACGCCGACCAGTTCCTCCTCGTCGTCCTCGGCGCAGCGCCCGATCCGGAAGAGGTAGTAGGCGTACCAGGCGATCAGCACCAGGCCCACCGTCCAGGAGATCTGCCGGGTGAGCGGCAGCACGAAGGCGACCAGTGCGGCCGCGCCCAGGAAGGCGACGTCGATCCGGCGGTGCGGGCGCAGCGAGATCCCGGTCGGAGTGCCGGGGTTGCGCCTGGCCGCGAGGTAGCCGGCGAGCGCGACCAGCGGCCAGCCGACGCCGACCAGCAGGCGGTTGGCGCCGGTCATGTTGGCCGCCGCGTAGGCCGCGTACTCGGGCCGGCTGCCCGCGGCGTACCCGAAGTAGAGGTCGACGGCGTACTCGGGCAGCACCGCGATGAAGGCGAGCAGGGCGAGCGCCAGCGGTCCGGAGATGTCGGCGCGGGCGGTCTCGGCCGCCCACATCAGCAGCAGCGCGGCCGAGAGCACGCCGAGCCCGTACAGCAGCATCGACGGGACCGGTGCCGGGTGGGTGCCGGTGAGCCGCAGCAGCACGGCCGGCAGCGCGCCGGCGAGGGCGGTGCCGAGGCGCAGCGCGGTGGTGCGGACGGTGGGCGGCGCCGGCGGTTGCTGCTCCGGCGGGGTGGTGGGGCGGTGGCCGGCCCCGGTGGCGCCGTGGGGACTCGCGGGGAAACGCATCGGGCGGGGCTCCTCGGACGGGCCGTCAGCAGCACGTATCCGGAGGCTATGCCGGGCGCCGGGCCGGCCGCGGGTGCGGACGGCCGCCCCGGCGCCAGGATCACCCGCCCGGCGCCAGGATCACCCGGGCGGCGGTCAGCGCGGCCCAGGGGTCGCCGGGCCCGCGCCGGTGCGCTCGGCGAGGGCGGCCGCCGCCGGGAGCCGGCCGGGGGCCAGCGGGTCGGCGGTGCCGGCGCCCTGCCCCGGCTGGTCGGCCCAGCCGCGCAGCTTGGCCGCGACCCGGCCCAGGTCCGGGTGGTCCGGCGGCACGTCGAGCTGGAAGTGCGACTCCTTGGGCACCGGCTCGTCGCCGCCCCAGCGGACCACGCCCTCCAGGTCGGCGAGGATGTCGCGGACGACCAGCAACTCGTACGGGAAGAGGCCGCCGGCCGCGCGGACCGGGTAGAGCTGGGGGCAGAGCGCGATCGCGGTGCCGGAGAGGTGGTTGCTCTCGTAGTCGGCGGCCACCTCGCGCGTGCTGCGGTGGCCGGTGGCCTGGTCCTGGGTGAGGGCGCGGACCTCGTAGTGGAACCGGCGGGCCACGTGCAGCAGCACGGTGGTCGGCGCGCCGTCGGCGAGCGCGAGCGAGACCTCGCCGGCGCCTTCGATCCGTCGGCTCGGTGCCGTCGCCAGGACGGGCCAGCCGTTCGCGGAGCGGTCACCGCGCCAGGGCACGAGCGGGGCGGCGGGAGCGGCCGGTGCGCCGGGCTCGGCGGCTCGGGCGGGACCGGCCGAGCCGGCGGCCCAGAGGGCGACGCCGCCCGCCAGGCCGAGGCCGGTGCCCAGCACCCGCCGCCGGGGTATCGCGGTGCTGCGGACGTCGATCATGCGTGCTCCTCGGAGGGGGTGCGGGCGGCCCGGATCACCAGGGCGGTCCGGACGGTGCAGCCGATCGCCACCGCGACGCAGAGCGCGAGCAGCGGGTTCAGCCAGGGTTGGACCAGGTCCACGTGGGTCCCGTCGGGCCAGCGGCAGACGTGGGAGAGCGGGAGCAGGGTCTGCTGCACCCGGTCGGGTGGGTCGCTCGGACTGCGGCCGGCGGCCAGCGCGCAGGCCTTGCCGGCGCGGGTGAAGCCGGACAGCGCGCCGTAGCAGAAGAGCGCGGCGGCGAGCAGCAGCCCGCCGGCTGCACCGGTCAGCCACCCCCCGACGCCCCGCGCGGCGGTCACGCGGTGCCCTGTGCGCGCTGCTGCGCCGCGCGCAGGGCGGGCCGCTGGGCGTTCTCCAGGCCGACCCGGGCCTCCAGGGACTCGGCGAACCCGCGGCAGAACTCGGTGAGTTTGGCCTCCGGCAGGTTGCTCGGCATCAGGGTGAACACGCCCGCGATCCTGTCGATCAGCAGCTGCCGTCCGGCGGCGATGACCGGGTCGCGCTGCGAGGTCAGCAGGTCGCGGGCGATGTCGGTGGCGGTGCCCACCGAGCTGCCGAACCGCCGGGTGTAGTAGTCGCGGAACCGGGTCAGCCCGCCGGAGCCGCTGTAGTGCTCGCGCACCGCGGTGACGATGTCGGTGCCGCGGCAGCGCTCGGCGATCAGGTAGCCGTCGGCGTCCTCCAGCAGGTCGTCGTAGCTGAAGGTGGAACTCACCCCGATCTTGGCGAACTTGTCCATGCAGTAGGTGTGGCCGGAGGAGTAGCTGTCGCTGTCCCGCCGCCACTCGCCGTACAGGGTGACCAGGTCGCCGCCCCAGCCGCCGACGTCACCGGCGCCGGTGGTCCGCAGGTCGGCGGCCTGCGGTTTGACGTAGTGCCCGTTGGCGGTGGCCATCAGGTGCTGGGCGTCCAGCTCGAAGCCGGTGAACGGGTCCGTGAAGTTGCCGTGGACCCGCATGCCGTGCTGGTCGGCGTAGCTGATGAACCCCTGGTCGGGATCGCCGATCAGGGCCCACCAGGTGACGTCGCCGTAGCCGACGTGCCGGACGTACTCCATCACCAGCCGGTTCGGGTCGCCCTTGCCGTACTGCACTGCCAGTGCGTACAACTGCTGCACGTAGCCCACGAATTCGCCCGCGGGGTCGACCACCCGGTTGACGCTGTCCTGGCCCTCGTCGGAGCCGGCCCGGTGGGCGTCGTTGTCGAGGTCGAAGGTGTCCGAACCGGCGCTGTAGCGGAACTCCTTGATCTGGTTGAAGGCCCAGTTGGGCGGCAGCGGGAAGCCGAGGTTGCCGGAGAAGCCCCAGGACATCCCGGAGACGAAGGAGTAGCGGGCGTAGGTCTCCTTGGTTACCCGGGCGCACACGTTGCGCGAGCCGTACACGCCGTGGACGTAACGCCGGCCGCGGTTGGCGAGCCCGGCGTAGACGCCGTTGAAGTACGGGACGATGTTGGAGGCGATCTCCGGGTCGGTGGCGTCGTAGTCCACCGCGAAGTAGATGACCGTCCCCCGGTTGAAGCCGTACCCCGCGGCCAGCTCATGGGCCTTGAGCGCGTGCTGGAAGCCCTGGGTGTAGGTGAAGTCGGTCAGCTTGCGCGCGTTGTCCTGGTAGATCGGGAAGACCCGCAGCCCGGCCTTGAAGACGTCCTGCAGTTCGCCCGGCTTGATCGCCTTGTCCAGGGTGCTGCCCGGCGGGTCGTAGAGGTAGCGCCCGACGTACCGGTAGCCGGAGTCGACGAGGGCCTTGGCGCGGGCGGCGGTGATGGTGAACCGGGTGTCGCAGGCGTTGACCTGGCGGTCGGGGTCGCCGGTGGAGAGCAGCAGCTGGGTCCAGGTCCGGTAGTCGCCCAGCCCGTTGACGCCGAGTTCGGAGAAGGCCTGGAAGGCCTCCACGAACTGCCGCAGCTTGGCGTCGAACCGGTCCTTGAACGAGGTCACGAACGACCCGGTCGGCAGCGTCACCGGCTCGTTGAACACGCAGGCGGCGGAGAAGAGTTGGACGAAGATGCCGGCGTCGCCCTCGTTGACCGTGCGGTTCTTCAGCGCGGCCTGGGTGGCGGGGCCGAACGAGCCGGTGACCTGGTCGTCGGGGATGCCGACCTCGTACTGGACGGCGCGCATCAGCGCCTTCTGCACGTCGCGCGAGTAGTGGCCGTCGCAGGGGCCGACGAAGAAGCTCGACCGGCCGATGTAGCGGCCGTTGAGCCAGCGCTGGATCTCGCGCACCTTGTCCGAGCCGCCAGCGAGCATCACGTAGGCGTCCATGGTCAGCAGCGCCTTGAAGACCTTGGGCTGCACCATGGCGTTGGAGCCGTCGAGGCCGGCGTCGATCTTCAGCTTGGCGACCGACTGCCCGGTGAGCGCGTCGTAGGTGCCCTGCCCGTCGCCGCCCCAGTAGCCCTTGCAGAACAGGGCGTGCTGGACGATCCGCCGGATGTTCGCGTTGGGCTCCTTCGTGCCGATGTCGCCGCGCGCCGCGAGCTTGGCCAGGGTGCCCGGGCCGAAGCTCGCCACCACCGGGCTGATCCCCAACTCGGCCTGCAGGGCCATGGTCAACGAGAACATCGTCGCCCAGCCGGTGCGGCCGTCCTCCGGGCACCTGGTGTAGCCCGGCACGCCCGCGTACGTGGTGTTGACCCACTTCTGGGCAGCAAGGACCTTCTCGTCCGCCATGCTCGTCTTCCCCTACCTGCCTGGCGTCGACGCGCCGGCCGCTGTGATCCGGGTGAGCATACGATCGATTCAAGAGATCATCAAGCCTTGGTCAAGGGAAGGCAAAGCGGGCGCGGCGGCAGGGGGCGTGGGACGCTGGAAGGGTCCCGTTGACCCGGGGTAGGTGGTGGCGGCCGGTGAGGAGTGCCCGATGTCGGACGAACAGTGGATGGGCGACCAGGTGTACCAACCCGATGGTTCCGAGGTGCAGGACGACATCGGGCCACTGGAGCCGGAGGACACGCTGGACGACCGGGGGCTCGACTCCGCGCTCGACGAGGGCTATGCGCCGCCGGAGCACCCGCTGGCGGTCTTCCGGCACGGCACCACGGCGGCCGAGCAGCAGGAGCGGGAGAGCCTGGAGCGGCGGCTGGCGGCCGAGCTGCCGGAGCTGGTGGCGGGGGAGGAGAACGGCATGGGGGACGTGGTCGGCACCGACGGGGAACTGCCCGACCCCGAGCTGGGCGAGGCGCGGACCGGGCGGCTGGTCGCCGTCTCCGACGCCCGCAGCATGGTGATCGCCGAGGACCACGGGATCTCCGGCGGCGCGGCCAGCGCCGAGGAGGCCGCGATGCACACCACCGACGACCCCGAGTGGCGCGACTGGTGAGCCCGACCGGTGGACCGGGCGGCCGCGCCGCCCGGGGCTGAGCCGGGCCCGCGCCTAGGCTCGCCCGTGTGACGAACCGAGCCCGCGTGTCGAACCGAGCCCGTGTGACGAACGAAGCCCGTGCGACGAACGAGGCCTGCGTGACCGAGGACGTCCGCGTGGCCGACGGAGGGCGGGTGCTGCTGCCGACGGTCGGCGTGGAGGAGGAGTTCCTGCTGGTGGACCGGCGCTGCGGAGTGCCGCGCGGTGCGGCGCCGCTGGTGCTGAAGCTCGCCCGGGAGGTGCTGGGCGACCGGGTCGGGGTCGAGCTGTTCACCGACATGGTGGAGACCCGGACCAGGCCGGTCGCCGACCTGGACAGCCTCGGCTGCGAACTGGCCGAGCTGCGGGCGGCGCTGGCCGCGGCGGCGGCGGAGGTCGACTGCCTGGTGCTGCCCTCGGGCACCGCGCCGGTCCCGGTGCCCGGCGGGCCCGAGCTGACCGAGGAGGAGCGGTACCAGCGGATCGCCACCGCGCTGGGGCCGCTGGTGACCGCCGCCGGGGGCGCGGGGGTGTGCGGCTGCCACATCCACCTCGGGGTGGCGGACCGGGACCTGGCGGTGCGGCTCGGCGCGCGGCTGCGGCCGTGGCTGCCCACGGTGCAGGCGATGGCCGCCAACTCCCCGTTCCACCTGGGCCGGGACACCGGTTACGCGAGCTGGCGCAGCATGCGCTGGGGCCAACTGCCGGGCGTGGCACCGCTGCCGGCGTGCGCGGACGCCGCGGAGTACGACCGGCTGGTGGAACAGCTGGTGCAGACCGGTGTGCTGACGGACCGGCGGATGGCGCACTGGCACTGCCGCCCGAGCGAGCAGTGGCCGACGCTGGAAGTCCGGGTGGCCGACGTCTGCGTCGAGCCGGAGACGGTGCTGTTGCTGGCGGCGCTGCTGCGCGCGCTGGCCGCCGTGCTGCTGGCGGAGGAGGCGCGCGGCGAGCCGGTGCCGCAGGTCGCGGACGTGGTGCTGCGCGCGGCGCACTGGCGGGCGGCCCGGGACGGGTTGACCGGCTGCGGGGTGGACCTGGTCGAGGGGCGGCTGCGGCCGGCCGGCGAGCTGGTCGAGCGCCTGCTGGCCAGGACCGCCCCGGCGTTGGCGGCCACCGGCGAACTGGCCCGGGTCCGCGAGCTCTGGGCCCGGCTGCGGGCCACCGGCGGCGGCGCGGCCCGGCAGCGGGCCGCGTTCGCCAGGCACGGGGAACTGATGGACGTGGTGGGCGAGTTGGCGCTGCGCTAGATGGGGTCAGGAGGCCTGTCGGTCGTGCTGCCACAGCAGCCGGTAGCCGACCGCGCCCGCCACCAGCAGCCCGACGAGCAGGCCGAGCAGCGAGCGGCCCGGCCCCGAGCCCCAGTGCACCCGGTCGGCCCGGGCCGCCAGTACCAGGCCGGCGGTGACCGCGACGCCCGGCAGCGCGAAGAGCGCCGGGCGGGTGCGGGTCAGGTCGTCCTCGGCCAGTGCGCCCAGGATGCCGACCCCCAGGGCGAGCGCCCAGACGCCGAGCGCCTGCGCGTCCGGTCGGTCGGCGGCCCACGGCACGAAGCCGCCCCAGGACCCGGGGTCGGCCAGCAGGCCCGCGCCGATGCCGAACCAGCCGGCGCCGAGCAGCGCGAGCAGCGGCTTCGACCACCCCGGCAGCGGCACCGCCGGTTCCTGCACCGGCACCCGGGCGGCGAGGTACTGCCGGCCCAGGCAGGCCAGTGTGCCGAGCACGAGCAGCCCGAGCACCGCGATCCAGCCGAGGCTGAAGAGCACCAGGAAGAGCGAGCCGCCGCGGGCCAGGTGCAGCCGGCCCGAGTTGCCCAGGCTCACCCCGAGCAGGCCGAGCAGCACCACCGCGGTCGGCAGCACCAGGGTGCGCGCCTCCTCCCAGCGCTGCGCCCGGTTGACCGCGAAGAGCCCGGGCACGGTGCCCAGCATGGCCGCGCCGACCAGCCCTTGGCTCAGTGGGTCGGGGCTCTGCCAGGCGCCGAAGAGGTGGCCGCTGATCGTGATGCCGGCCATCAGGGCGCCGGTCAGCAGGCTGGTCACCGCGACGGTGTTGGCCAGCAGGACGACGGCGATGGTCAACTCCCGACCGCGGGGCGGGACGGTGGCGCTGGTCAACTGGTCTGCTCCCTCGGGTGGGTGACGCTCAGGGCAGGCGCGGGCGCGGGCGCCGGGCTGGCGGCCGGGCGGGGGCGCGCGGTGGCGGCGAGCCGTTCGCGCTTGCGCAGTTCGCGGCCGTACATGACGCGCAGGCTGACCACGGCGGTGGCGGCGAAGGCGAGCATCCCGCCGCCGATGCCGAGCCCGGCGGTGAACGCGGTCCGCCGGTCCAGGTGCAGCGAGTGCTCCAGGAAGAGGGCCGCGCCGGCCGAATAGGCCGGGCTCAGGCAGAGCGCGACCAGGTGCAGCCGCCACTCCTCCCGTGCCCAGCCGTGCCCCTGTCGCCCGGCCGCGCGCTGGCGCAGCAGCAGCACCAGGTAGGCGGCGAGCAGCGGCAGCAGGTAGGCGAGCAGCAGTCGGTGGCCGCCGGCGCCCCAGGGCAGGTAGGTCCGGACGATCCACGCCAGCGCGCCCGCGCCGGTCAGCTGGGCGACGGCGAGCACCGGCCACGGCGCCCAGCTGCCGTGCACCCCGGGCACCGTCTCGCGCCGGTCCAGCGCGCGGGAGGCGAGCAGCGCGCCCAGGCAGACCACCAGGCCCAGGTGCATGATCGCCAGCTGGTTGACCTGGGTCAGGGACAGGCCCGGCACGACCCAGGGCAGCGCGGTCCACTCCAGCCGCAGCAGCGGAGCGGTCATCAGGTAGCCGTAGCAGAGCAGCAGCCAGCGCTGGTGCAGGTCGGGGAAACGGGTCAGCACCGCCAGGATGCCGAAGGTGGCGCTGAGCACGGTGCCGACCAGGATGGTGGCGAGCGTGATCCAGAACGCCGGGCCGCTGAAGGCGTCGGCGGGCTTGGTGCGGGCCAGGTAGATTGCGGCGCCGGCCATCGAGGCGTAGACGGTGAGGGCGAACACCACCCCGGTGGCGCGGTGCAGCCGGATCCGCCGGCGCACCGCCGTGAGCAGCTGCACCGGCCCGAGCAGCATCAGCAGGCCGCCCAGCACCGAGTGCACCAGCAGCGGCACCAGGCTGTGCCGGTAGGGGCCGACCCGGGTGGCGAAGGCGTCGCTGACGTAGTGCGCGGAGACGGTGCGGGCGAGCAGCCACTGGCCGATCGCGGGAGCGCCGGACCACGCGTACGGCCACACGTCGGTCATCGCGATCGGTGCGTAGCCGAGGCAGACCGCCACCACCGCGACGGTGGCGACGCGCCTGACGGGGACTCTGCTGGGACGGTGCACGGTGGCGCTCCTTCACCCCGACGGATGCTCCAGAACAGATGGTCCAGAAAGGACTATCGAGAAGGTAGCGGCGAGCCCCGCCCGGGGTCAACGCCCGTGCGCGAACGGGTTCTCGGAGCGGCCGGGCCTGCGCCGGCCACCGGCTCAGGCCCGGCGGGAGGCCACCCACTGCCAGAAGTCGACCATCATCCGCTCGTAGCGGATCCCGAACTCCAGCGCCTCGCGCTGCCCCCGGGTCAGCAGCTCGCCGACGCTCTCGGCCAGCTCCTCGTACTGCTCCAGCGTGCCGCGGTGCTCGGTCAGCTGTACCGGGGCGAGCACTTCGGCGCGGGCGCCGAACCAGAGCTTGAGGATGTTCCGCTCGCGCGCCTCGACCGGTTCGAAGGCCGTGTCCGCCAGCCACTCGGCCAGCGCCGCCCGGCCCGCCTCGGTGACCCGCATCTGCCGCCGGTTGCGCCCGCCGCTCTGCCGCACCTCGGAGAGCAGCCCGGCCTCGGCCAGCCGGTCGCACTGCGCGTACACCTGCGCGTGCGGCACCGACCAGAACGGCGCCACCGTGCGGGCGGCCTCCACCTTCACGTCGTACGGGCTCGCCTCGCCGAGCTTGTCGATGATGCCGAGGACGAGGTAGGAGGGGGTGGTCAACCGGGTGTCAGCCATGGCGTGACGGTATCGCGGCAACGGTCCCGAGGTGCGCCCACCGGGTGACAGGTGATCGCTAGGCTGACCGGATGGACGCCCACGAGTCACTGCTCGAACTCATCGGCAACACCCCGCTGGTGCGGCTGCGCACCCCGAGTGACGGGCGGGGTGCGCCGGTCTACGCCAAGTTGGAGTACCTGAGCGCCGGCGGCAGCGTGAAGGACCGGATCGGGCTGCGCATGATCGAGGAGGCCGAGCGCTCCGGGGCGCTGCGGCCCGGCGGCACGGTGGTGGAGGCGACCTCGGGCAACACCGGTGCGGGGCTGGCCATGGTGGCCGCCGCCAAGGGGTACCGGATGATCGTGGTGCTGCCGGACAAGAGCAGCGCGGAGAAGGTCAACACCCTGCGGGCCTACGGCGCCGAGGTGGTGGTCCGCCCCGGCGGCCTGCCGCTGGAGCACCCCGAGCACATCCTCAACGTGGCCGCCGGCATCGCCGAGCGGACCCCGGGCGCCTGGTTCGCCGGCCAGTACGGCAACCCGGCCAACCCCGAGGCCCACTACCTGACCACCGGCCCGGAGATCTGGCGGCAGACCGGCGGGCGGGTGACCCACCTGGTCTCCTGCGTCGGCACCGGCGGCACGATCAGCGGCACCGGCCGCTACCTCAAGGAGGCGAGCGGCGGCCGGGTCCGGGTGATCGGCGCCGACCCGGCGGCCTCGGTCTACTCCGGCGGCGACGGACGCCCCTACTTCGTCGAGGCCGCCGGCCGGTTCCGCCACCCCGAGACCGTCGACGACAGCTGGCCGGACTCCTACCAGCGCGAGGTGGTGGACGAGGTGCTGCCGATCCGCGACCGGGACTCGCTCACCACGATCCGCCGCCTGGCCCGCGAACAGGGCCTGCTGGTCGGCGGGTCGGCCGGCACCGCTTTGGCGGCGGCGCTGCGGGTGGCGGCGGGGCTCGGGCCGGAGCAGCTGGTGGTGGCGATCCTGCCGGACTCCGGGCGGCAGTACCTGTCCAAGTACTTCAACGACCAGTGGATGCTCCGCCAGGGCTTCCTGGACGGCGACCCGGCCGTGGCGCGGGTCGGCGACCTGCTCCCCGCCGCGCGCCGCGCCGAACCGCTGCCCTACCTGCACCACCACGCTCCGGTCGGCGAGGCCCTCGCCGTGCTGCGGGAGCGTCAGGGGACGGGCGCCGATCCGGTGGTGCCGGCCGGCCCGGCCCCGGTCGGGCCCGGGCGGCAGCCCACCTCGATGGAGCTGGCGGGCGCGGTCTCGCTGGCGCAGCTGGAGGCGGCGCTCGCCGCGGGCCGGGCGGCGGTGACCGACCGGGTGGGCGACCACCTCGGGGAGCCGCTGCCGGTGTTCGGGGCCGGCGAGGGCGCGGCGGCCGCGCTGGCCGAGTTGTCCGGCCGGGGCTGCGGCACGGCGGTGGTGCTGGCGGACGGGCACGCGGTGGGGCTGGTGGGGGCGGGGGAGTTGGCCGTGCTGGCGGGTGCGGAGCCGAAGCAGGGCCGATAGGGTCGATCTCACCAACGGGGAGGGAAGTTTGATGCACACTCATGACCGGGCCGTGGTCCTCGGGCCGGGCGGATACCTCGGGACCGCCTGGATGGCCGGGCTGGCGCAGGGGCTGCGCGGCCATGGCCTGGACCTGGGCGAGGCCGACCTGTTCGTCGGCACCTCGGCCGGTGCGATGGTCGCGGCGATGCTCGCCACCGGGCAGGACTTCGAGCGGATCGCGGACCCGGCGGGCGGATCCGCCCAGCGGCCCGCCGACGGCCCCGCCGACGCCGCCGCAGAGCGCCCGCGCCCGCCGGCACCCGGGGTGGCGGGCGCGGTCTTCGCCGTTCTCGGCGAGCCCGGCGTGGCGCCCGAGGAGGCCCGCCGCCGGGTCGGCCGGATCGCGCTGGAGCACGCCGACGACCAGGCCCAGCGGGCCCTGGTGGCGCAGCGCGGCGAGCTGATCGGCGCCGACGCCTGGCCCGAGCGGCCGCTGCTGATCAGTGCGGTCCAGGCCGAGAACGGCGAGCCCGTGGTCTGGGACCGTACCAGTGGTGTGCCGCTGGTGCACGCGGTGGCGGCGAGCAGCGCGTTCCCGGGGACGGCGCCGCCGGTGGCGATCGACGGGCGGCACTACATCGACGGTGCGCTGCGTGCGGGCCTCAACGCGGACCTGGCCGAGGGGGCCCGCACGCTGGTCGTGGTCGCGCCGCTGGCGCACCAGCGTTCCCCGCACGAGGAACTGGCCGGGCAGCCGGCCGTGCTGGCGGCCCGGGACGTGGTCGTCATCAGCCCCGAGGCCGCGTTGCCGCTCGGTCCCGGGGCACAGGACCCCGCGGCCTGGGCGGCGGCCTACCAAGCAGGCCTGGGCGATGCCGCGGCCGCGGCCGAGCAGCTGCGGGGCGTCTGGGCACGCTGACCGATCCCCGGCGGTCGGTCGCGGCGGATAGGCTCCGGTCCGCCCCGGCCGACCCCGGGGCGGACGGGGGTGCGCGACCATGACGACGATCCGACTGCTGACCTTCAACGCGCTCTGCCGCGGCCGGGTCCGGGAGCGGCTGCGGGCGCTCGGCGAGGTGCTGGAGCGGTCCGACTACGACCTGGTCTGCCTGCAGGAGGTGGTGTTCACCCGGCACCTGGCGGAGCTGCGCGCGGTGGCCCGGTCGTACGGGTACGCGGCGCACGTGCCGGCCTACCCGCTGGTGCGGGGCGGGCTGGTGACGCTCTCCCGGCTGCCGCTCGGGCGGCAGCGCCACACCCTGTTCCGGCCGGCCCGGCCGCTGCGCCGCGAGTGGCTGATGCTCAAGGGCATGCTGCTGACCGAGTACCGGGTGGCGGAGCGGCGGCTGGTGGTGGTGAACACCCACCTGTCGGCGAACCTGGACGGCGACTGGTCCCCGGAGAACCGCTACAGCCGCCTCCAGGTGCGTGAGTTGGCGCGGCTGGCCGAGCTGGTTCGGGCCGTCGACCCGGCGGCGCTGCTGGTGGTGACCGGTGACTTCAACGTGCCGCGGGACTCCGCCGCCCACGAGCACTTCACCGCCGCCGCCGGCCTGCGCGACCTGCTGGCCGGTGAGCGCGAGCCGACCTACCGGCCCACCGAGCGGTGGCCCCACCCACCCGCGCTGGACCAGGTGTTGGTGCGCGCGCCGGCCGGGCTGGCGGTGTCGACCACGGCCGGCCTGGTGCTGCGCGAGGCGGTGCCGCTGGGCGACGGCACCGAGGCGTACCTCTCCGACCACTTCGGGATCGCGGCCGAGCTGCGGATCGAGCCGGCGGCGGGCTGAACCCCGGACGGCCGGCGGGCTGACCCCCGTACGGCCGGCGGGCGGCGGCGGGCCCGGACGGGCCCGGGACCGCGCCGCCGTCAGTCCAGCTCGACCTCGAAGTCCCAGGTGGCCAGCGGCTTGCCCGCGCTGCTCCAGGTGAGCGTGGCGTGGCCGACACCGAAGGTGCCGGACAGGTGCACCACCGCGTCGTGGCCCGGAGCGGCCGTCGCCGCCTGGGTGTCGGCGGTGAGCGGGATCGGGTGGCCCAGCTCGTCGTCGGCGGTGAGGGTGTCGGCGGTGAGCGGCAGGCTGCCGGCCGGCACGCTGAGCGTCACGGTGACCGTGCCCGGTGAGCTGTCGGCCGGCTTGGCGCCCTGGGCCGGGGCCGCGTTGGCGAGGTCCGGGCCGGTGGCGGTGATCCGGGCCTGCTGGTTGCCGAGGTCCACCTGGACCGGGTCGCCCATGGCGACCAGCTGGGCGTGGCCGGGAGCGGCGGTGGGCACGATCGGGCTGGCCGGCGCGCTCGGGATCGGCACCTTGCCGAGCTTGGCGATGGTGGCCTGTGCGCTGTCGTGGTGGCTGCTGCTGCACCCGGTGGCGGCCAGCAGCAGGCCGGCGACGGCGACCGGGGCGAGGAGGCGGCCGAAGCCGCGCCCGAAACGGGCGCGGCTCCGGCTGGTGGAGCCGTGGGTCACTGACCGGCTCCCGGCTTCAGGCTGTCGTCGGCGGCGGTGGCACCGGAGAAGTCCGGCGACACCACGACCGGCTGGTCCTGGGGCTGCTGGCCGGTCGCGGACCAGACGCCGTTGCTGCCCAGCGGGGCGGGCTGCATGGCCTTGCCGCTCGGGTTGTTGTAGACGTCCGGGCCGAACGGGCGCAGACCCGGCATCCCGGCGTAGCCGAGGTGCCCGTGACCGTCCGCGCCACCCTTGGTGACGTGGAACAGGTCCTCCATGCTGCGCAGCCAGGAGTAGTGGTTGTACGGCTGGTCGCTGATCGTGCCCGGCTTGATGTAGCGGGAGATCAGCAGCGAGCCGGTGATGCCGCCACCGGGGGTGGTGTCCTGGCCGAAGGCCTGGTCACCGGGCTGGGTGACGTTCGGGCCGGGCAGCTCGTTGCAGCACGCGACCACCGACTGCGCGGTGTCGGTCGGGGTGTTGAGCGTCTTGTCGGAGTTGCCCTGGTAGTCCGAGGTGGAGTTCCCGTAGAGCTTGTAGGGCGGGAACGCCTCGTCGAAGGTGATGTCGATCATGCCGCCGTCCTGGAACGCCGGCGAGGCCATGATCTGCGGGATCCACTTCTCCAGGAACAGGTCCGAGGCGTACAGGCCGCCCTGGTGGTTGTTCGGGTCACCGGAGAGGTTGTCGCCCTTGCAGGTGGAGTCGTGCGCGTCCGAGCAGTTGTCGGGCGTGATCCAGGAGAAGGCGGGGGTGGTGTCCTCGCTCTTCAGGTCGTCGGCCAGACCGCTCTGCGCCGGGTGTCCGTCCGTCGCCGCGCGGCCGTCCAGCGGCACGACCTGGGCGCACTCCTGCGGGTCGTCGATCAGCGAGTGGAACCACGCGACCGGGTTGTGCTTGGGCACGTACTGGTCCTGCGGGGTGGCGCCGCCCGGGTCGGCCACACCGGCGCCGCTCGGGTCACCGGGGATGCCGCAGTTGTAGGCGTTCTCGCGGGTGGGCGTGTTGCCCATGTCCTGCATGTACGCCTTCCAGCTGAGGTTCTTGTCGTCCAGCTGGTTGAACAGGGTGTAGACCGAGTCCGGGTAGACGCAGCCCTTGTTCGCGTGCACCTGGCCGTCCGCCGCCGGGGTGCCGGGGGAGACGTCGGTGTACTGCGGGCAGTCGTTCTGGGTGTCGGCGTTGGGCGCCTGGCCGCTCACCGCACTGATGTAGTTGTCCAGGCTGTAGTGCCCGGTGCCGTAGTACTGGCGCAGCAGCTCGCCGTACTGCGGCAGGGTCTTCCAGAGATAGCTGTTCTGGTTCAGGCCGGTGAACGAAGCCTCGTAGGACTTGTTCTCCAGCATGATGAGCCACACGTGCTTGATCTTCGGTGGCTTGAAGTTGTGCGAGTCGGCCGCTGCGGGCCCCGCCCCTCCGACGCCGACGATGCCCGCGGCGGCCAGTGCGCCTGCGGCGAGCGTCGCGGCGACGCGCGAGCGGTGGTGCCTCCTCGTCCGGCTGAGCCGGATTCCCCTGAGTTCCATGGCACTCCATGCTGGTCGGCAGTATAGACAAGTTCAGGCGTTCGAAGATTAACGTTCCGTGAATCGTCAGTGCCAGAGCGCATGGACATGACGGGAGTGGGGAGTGCCCCAGGTCACCTCAAATGGGGCATATCGGGCGGGCGGCTGGTGACGGTGCTCACGCGGCCGGGGGGTCTACGATCGGGAATAGTTGATCGTTTCCAGGGGCTTGGCGACGGATTGCCGGGATTGGGGTGGTTCGTCGGGTTTGGGCGGGTGGGGGTGGGTATCGGTGCTGGTCGGGCGGGTGCGGCCCGGGTTCGGGTGGGGTGGGTTTGTGGCCGCGGGGGGTGGGTATCGCGTGCGCCGGGTCGGCGGAAGGGGGCCCGCGCACTACGAGGGAGGGTCGTACATGGGGGGTCTTGGCGGCGGCGGTGGGCCCGGCTAACAATTGCCGAGTCGCCAG
>NZ_JBNQTI010000186.1:0-15914 GCF_050325825.1 Kitasatospora sp. LaBMicrA B282 | reverse complement strand
GGGGGGGGGGGGGGGGGGGGGGGGGGTGGGGGCGGGGGGGGGGGGGGGGGGTTTTTTTTTTTTCCCCCCCCCCCCCCCCCCCCCCCCCCCCCCCAGGCCGCCGGCCGGCAGCCGCACGGGCGCCGGCCGCGCGGGTGAGGTCCGCGCGGCCGGTACCGCGGTCGGCGCGGTGCCGGGATCGAGGAGCGCAGTGGCACTGCCGCCGGCCACCGACCTCGTCCCTGCGGACGAGGTCTCCCCCGGTGCTGCCGGCCTTGCTCCAGCTGCCATGGCGCGCTTCCCCTCCCCGTCACCCGGCCGCCGGCGCCGGGCGGTCCCCCGGACGGGGGCCGCCGCGCGCCGGCGCGGTCCAGCTCCAGACCCGGCGTCGGGCCGGGCTCCCCCACGGAGCGGAGCGGAACCGTTTTCCGCACGGTTGACGCTAGCCCCGGGGCCTGACGATTCTGGACCCTCCTGATGCGCCCTTGGCACCCGGGGGGTCCGTCTTGACGCATCATTAGCGCCACCCGTCGGACCGGGCCTGACCTGCGCCGGGATCAGGGCTCGTAGCGGTAGCCGATTCCCGGCTCGGTGATCAGGTGCCGCGGCCGGCCCGGGTCCCGCTCCAGCTTGCGCCGTAGGCCTGCGAAGTACACCCGCAGGTAGTTGCCGCGCTCCTCGTGCCCCGGCCCCCAGACCGCGCGCAGGATCTGGCGCCCCGGCAGCAGCCGGCCCGGGTTGGCCAGCAGCATGGTGAGGATCTTCCACTCGGTCGGGGTGAGCCGCAGCTGGGCCGGCTCGCCGCCGTCCGCCCGGTGCACGGTGCCGGCGGTCAGGTCCACCGCCCAGTCCCCCAGGATCGCGGTGCTGACCGAGGTGGTGGCCACCGGGCGGCGCAGCACCGCGCGCAGCCGGGCGAACAGCTCGTCCATCAGGAAGGGCTTGGTGACGTAGTCGTCGGCCCCGGCGTCCAGCGCCTGGATCTTGTCGTCGGCGCCGCTGCGCCCGGAGAGCACGATGATCGGCACCGGGCCGCGCCCGCGCAGCCGGTGGATCACCTCCACCCCGTCCAGGTCCGGCAGGCCCAGGTCGAGCAGCACGGCGTCCGGCCGGCTGCGTTCGGCGGCCTCCAGGGCGGCCGCGGCGGTGGCGGCGGTGGCCACCTGGTAGTCGCGGGCCCGCAGGTTGATCCGCAGCGCGCGGAGCAGCTGCGGCTCGTCGTCGACGATCAGTATGTGGCGCTCTCCGCCGGCCTTCGGCTGGGCGGCCCCCCAACGCTCGGTCACGGTGCCTCGTCCTCCTCGGCCGCGGTCGGCAGGGTCAGCAGCATGGTGGTGCCGCCGCCGGGGGTGTCCTCGACCTCGAGGGTGCCGCCCATCGCCTCGGCCAGGCCGCGGGAGAGCGCGAGCCCGAGGCCGACCCCGGTGGTGTTGTCGGTGTCGCCCAGTCGCTGGAAGGGCAGGAAGACCCGGTCCCGGTCGGCGGCCGGGATGCCCGGACCGCGGTCGGCGATCCGGATCTGCACCTGGTCGAGGTGGGTGCTGGCACTGACCAGCACCGGCGCGCCGGGGGCGTTGTAGCGCAGCGCGTTGGTGATCACGTTGGCCAGCACCCGCTCCAGCAGCGGGGCGTCGGCCAGCACGGCGGGCACCAGCTCCAGGTCGAGCGGCTGGACCGGGGCCTCCGGGTCGTCCAGCGAGTCCAGCGCCCGGGGCAGCACCTCGTCGATGTGCACCGGCCCCAGGTGCAGGGTGAGCGCGCCGGCCTGCAGCCGGCTCATGTCGAGCAGGTTGTCCACCAGGCGGTTCAGCCGGACCAGCGACTCGTCGGCGGTGGCCAGCAGCTCGGCCTGGTCCTCCGGGGAGAACTCGACGTCCGGGCTGCGCAGCGAGCCGACCGAGGCCAGCGCGGCGGCCAGCGGGGTGCGCAGGTCGTGGCTGACCGCGGCGAGCAGCGCGGTGCGCATCTTGTCGGCGGCCTTGATCGGCTCCACCTCGGCCGCCACCGCCGCCAGCCGGTCGCGTTCCAGCGCGGCGGCCACGTGCGCGGCGAAGGCGGTGAGCAGGCGCTGCTGGTCGGCGGGCAGCCGGCGCCCGGTGAGGATCAGCAGCGCGTCCGAGCCGACCGGCACCTCGGTGCTCTCCACGTCCGCGGCGCCGTCGCCGGCCGCGTCGCTGCGGGCGATCACCGAGCCGTCCGCGCGGGAGAGCAGCGCCACCGAGTCCAGGCCGAAGGTGTTGCGGGAGTGCTCCAGCAGGGTCGGGATCACCGAGCCGCCGGCCTGGCCGGCGTCCTGGCTGCGCAGCACGGTGCCCGCCAGCGCGGAGAGGGTCTCGGCCTCGGCGGTGGCCCCGGCCGCCCGCCCGGTCAGTCTGGTCGCCCGGTCCACCACCGTGGAGACGGTCAGCGCCACCATCGCGAAGACCACCAGCGCGATCACGTTGTTGGTCTCGCCGATGGTGAAGGTGTGCACCGGCGGGATGAAGTAGTAGTTCAGCAGCAGCGAGGCGATCAGCGAGGCGACCAGTGCCGAGGCCGCGCCGCCGAGCAGCGCCACGGCCACCACGCCGAGCTGGAAGAGCAGCGCGTCGGTGGTCAGGTTGAGGGTGTGGTGCAGCTGGGAGAGCACGCCGGTGAGCGCGAAGGGCAGCACCAGGCCGGAGGTGAAGCCGGCCACGGTGCGCTGCCGGGAGTGCCGGCGGCCGAGCTTGGGCAGCCGGCCGCGCCCGGTGAACTCGTGGGTGACCATGTGGACGTCGATGTCCTCGGAGGCGTCCACCGTGGTCTCGCCGATGCCCGGGCCGGTCAGGAAGCGGGTGATCCGGCCGCGGCGGCTGGTGCCGAGCACCAGCTGGGTGGCGTCGTTGGCCCGGGCGAAGCCGAGCAGCGCGTTGGGGATGTCGTCGCCGACCACCACGTGGTAGCTGCCGCCCAGGGTCTCCACCAGGCGGCGCTGGGTGGCCAGTGCGCCGGGCGAGGCGCCGGCCAGGCCGTCGCTGCGGGTGACGTGCACGGCCAGCAGCTGGCCGGCCGCCGTCCGGTCGGCGATCCGGGCGGCGCGCCGGATCAGCGTCTCGCCCTCCGGGCCGCCGGTGAGCGCGACCACGACCCGTTCCCGGGTCTCCCAGACCCGGTCGATGTTGTGCTCGGCGCGGTAGTCCCGCAGGCCCTCGTCGACCCGGCCGGCCACCCAGAGCAGCGCGAGTTCCCGGAGTGCCGTCAGGTTCCCGACCCGGAAGTAGTTGGAGAGCGCGGCGTCCACCTTCTCGGCCTTGTAGACGTTGCCATGGGCCATCCGGCGGCGCAGTGCCTGCGGGGCCATGTCGACGAGTTCGATCTGGTCGGCCCGGCGCACCACTTCGTCCGGGACGGTCTCCCGCTGCGGGGTGCCGGTGATCTTCTGGACGACGTCGTTGAGGCTCTCCAGGTGCTGGACGTTGACCGTGGTGATCACGTCCAGCCCGGCGGCCAGCAGGTCCTCGACGTCCTGCCAACGCTTGGCGTTGGTGCCGCCGGGGATGTTGGTGTGGGCGAGCTCGTCCACCAGCACCACGGCGGGGCGGCGGGCCAGCACCGCGTCGACGTCCATCTCGGTGAACTCGGTGCCGCGGTAGGTGCGGTGCAGCCGGGGCAGCACCTCGAGGCCGTCGAGCATCCCCTCGGTGTACTTGCGGCCGTGGCACTCGATGTACCCCACCACGACGTCCGCGCCGCGCTCCTGTCTGCGCCGGGCCTCGTCCAGCATCCGGTAGGTCTTGCCGACGCCGGGAGCCGAACCGAGGTACACCCGCAGCCGGCCGCGCCTGGGCGGGGCGGCGGAGGCGAGATCGCGAGCCATGGGGGGCTTCTTCTCTCTTTCACGAGGGGCAGAGACGGGTCGAACCGGCCCGTGCGGGGCGCTCCCCGCACGGGCCGGTCCGGTCAATCGAACTGATGAGTGGTCACTTCAGCTCGTTCAGTGCACTGTTGAGCAGGAGGACGTTGACGCCCGAGTCGCCGAGGAAGCCCAGCGAGCGACCCTCGGTGTACTTGGAGACCAGCGCCTTGACCTGCTCGACCGGCAGCTTGCGGGCGGCGGCCACGCGGTTGACCTGCTCGTCGGCGTAGGCCACCGAGATGTGCGGGTCCAGGCCGGAGCCCGAGGAGGTCACCGCGTCGGCCGGCACGCTCGCCGGGTCGACGCCGTCGAAGGCGGCGTCCGCGGCCCGGGCGGCCTGGACGCTCTTCAGCAGGACGTCGCTGTTGGGACCGAGGTTGGTGGGCGAGGAGGAGGTCGGGTCGTACCCGGCGGTCCCGGCCGCGGACGGGCGCGGCTGGAAGTACTTCGGGTCCGGCTGGGCCTGCTCGTTCGGGTCGCTCGGGTTCTTCTTCGGCAGGTTGAAGTTCTGGCCGATCAGGCTGGAACCGATCTCCTTGCCGTCGGCCTTCACGATCGAGCCGTCGGCCTTGTTCGCGAAGGCGACCTGGCTGAGCCCGGTGACCAGCAGCGGGTAGGCGATGCCGAGGAGCACGGTCATCACCAGCAGCATCCGCAGGGCGGTGAGGTGGGTGCGGACGGAGGTGGGCAGTGGCTTGGACATGAGTGGCTTCCTCCGTTTCTCAGCGCAGGCCGGGGATGAACATGACGATCATGTCGATCGCCTTGATACCGATGAACGGCACGATCAGACCGCCGATGCCGTAGATCCCGATGTTCCGGCGGAGCAGCGAGCTGGCGTCGGTAGGACGGTACTTCACGCCGCGCAGGGCGAGCGGGATCAGGCCGATGATGACCAGGGCGTTGAAGATGATCGCCGAGGTGATCGCGGACTTCGGGCTGTGCAGCGCCATGATGTTCAGGTGGCCCAGACCCGGGTACACGCTGGCGAACATGGCGGGGATGATCGCGAAGTACTTCGCGACGTCGTTGGCGATCGAGAAGGTGGTCAGCGCACCACGGGTGATCAGCAGCTGCTTGCCGATCTCGACGATCTCGATCAGCTTGGTGGGGTTGGAGTCCAGGTCCACCATGTTGCCGGCCTCCTTGGCCGCCATGGTGCCCGTGTTCATCGCCACACCCACGTCGGCCTGGGCCAGGGCCGGAGCGTCGTTGGTGCCGTCACCGGTCATCGCGACCAGCTTGCCACCCTCCTGCTCCTTCTTGATCAGGGCCATCTTGTCTTCGGGGGTGGCCTCGGCGAGGAAGTCGTCCACGCCGGCCTCCTCCGCGATCGCCTTGGCGGTCAGCGGGTTGTCACCGGTGATCATGATGGTCTTGATGCCCATCCGGCGGAGCTCGTCGAAGCGCTCCTTCATGCCCTCCTTGACCACGTCCTTGAGGTAGATCACCCCGAGGGCGCGGGCCGGAGCCGCACCGATCTTGTTGGCCACCACCAGCGGGGTGCCACCCGCGGCGGAGATGCCGTCGACCAGCTGCGCGATGTCGTCGCCGACCGTGCCGCCGTTCTCGGTGACCCAGCGGGTGACCGAGCCGGCCGCGCCCTTGCGGACCTGGTGCAGGCCGTCGGCCTCGGCCAGGTCGACACCCGACATGCGGGTCTGGGCGGTGAACGGAACCCAGGTGGCGTGCTCCAGCTCGCCCTGGGCGCGGGCCCGCAGACCGTAGTCGGTCTTGGCCAGCACCACGATCGAGCGACCCTCGGGGGTCTCGTCGGCCAGCGAGGAGAGCTGCGCGGCGTCGGCCAGCTCCTGGGTGTCCACGCCCTGGGCGGGCAGGAACTCCGAGGCCTGGCGGTTGCCCAGGGTGATGGTGCCGGTCTTGTCCAGCAGCAGGGTGTTGACGTCACCGGCGGCCTCGACCGCACGGCCCGACATGGCGAGCACGTTGCGCTGCACCAGGCGGTCCATGCCGGCGATGCCGATCGCGGAGAGCAGCGCACCGATCGTGGTCGGGATCAGCGCGACGACCAGCGAGACCAGGACGATCAGGGTCTGCGGGGCGCCGGCGAAGGCGGCCATCGGCTGCAGCGCGGCGACGGTGACCAGGAAGACGATGGTCAGCGAGGCCAGCAGGATGTTGAGCGCGATCTCGTTCGGGGTCTTCTGCCGGGCGGCGCCCTCGACCAGGGCGATCATCCGGTCGATGAAGGACTTGCCGGGCTCCGAGGCGATCTTCACCACGATCCGGTCGGAGAGCACCTTGGTGCCACCGGTGACCGCAGAACGGTCACCACCGGACTCGCGGATCACCGGCGCGGACTCACCGGTGATCGCCGACTCGTCGACGCTGGCCACGCCCTCGACCACGTCACCGTCGCCGGGGATGATCTGGCCGGCCTCGACCACCACGTGGTCGCCGAGCTGCAGCTCGGTGCCGGACACCTCCTCCTCGGCCTGCGAGGCGGGCCAGTCGAGCAGCCGGCGGGCCATGGTCTCGGTCTTGGTGCGGCGCAGCGTGTCGGCCTGGGCCTTGCCGCGGCCCTCGGCCACGGCCTCGGCCAGGTTGGCGAAGACCACGGTCAGCCAGAGCCACAGGGTGATCGCCCAGGCGAAGACCGAGGGCTTGGCGCAGGCGGAGACGGTGGTGACCACCGATCCGACCTCGACCACGAACATGACCGGGTTCTTGATCATGACCCGCGGGTCGAGCTTCTTGAACGCGTCCGGGATGGAGGCGACGATCAGCTTGGGGTCGAGCAGGCCGGACTTCACGCGGTGCGGCTGCTGGGCCTCGGCCTGCTGGACCGGGGCGGGAGTAAGGGTGGACGACATCAGTGCAGACCTTCCGCGATCGGCCCGAGAGCCAGGGCCGGGAAGTAGGTGAGGCCAACCACGATCAGGACGACGCCCGACAGCAGCCCCACGAAAAGCGGCTTGTGAGTGGGCAGGGTGCCCTTGGTGGCGGGGACCGGCTGCTGCTGGGCGAGCGAGCCCGCCAGTGCCAGCACGAAGACGATCGGCAGGAAGCGGCCGAAGACCATCGCGAGGCCGAGCGCGGTGTCCCACCAGGGCGAGGTCACCGTCAGACCGCCGAAGGCGGAGCCGTTGTTGTTCGCCGCGGAGGTGAAGGCGTAGAGGATCTCGGAGAACCCGTGGGCTCCCGAGTTGAGCATGTTGGCCCGCTCGCCCTTCAGCGCCATCGCGACACCGGTGCCGATCAGGACGATCAGCGGGGTGGTCAGGATGTAGAGGGAGGCGAACTTCATCTCCCGGCCGCCGAGCTTCTTGCCCAGGTACTCGGGGGTGCGGCCGACCATCAGACCGGCGACGAAGACCGCCACGATGGCCAGGATCAGCATGCCGTAGAGGCCGGAGCCGGTACCGCCGGGCGCGATCTCGCCGAGCATCATGTCGAACATCGCCACACCGCCGCCGCCCGGGGTGAGCGAGTCGTGCGCACCGTTGACCGCACCGGTCGAGGTGAGGGTGGTCGAGGAGGCGAAGAGCGCGGTGCCCCAGGTGCCGAAGCGGACCTCCTTGCCCTCCATCGCGGCGCCGGCCGCCTTGAGCGCGGTGCCCGCGGCGTGGGTCTCGAAGAAGGTCATCGCCGCCGCGGAGGCGACCCAGAACATGCCCATGACCGAGACGATCGCGTAGCCCTGGCGGTTGTCGCCGACCATCTTGCCGAAGGTGCGGGGCAGCGAGAACGAGATCACCAGCAGCAGGAAGATCTCCAGCCAGTTGGTGAAGCCGGTCGGGTTCTCGAACGGGTGGGCCGAGTTGGCGTTGAAGAAGCCACCGCCGTTGGTGCCCAGCTCCTTGATGACCTCCTGCGAGGCCACCGGGCCGCCGGGGATCATCTGGGAGTCACCGGTCATGGTGGTGATCTCGTGGAAGCCGTGGAAGTTCTGCACCACGCCGTTGGCCACCAGGACCATGGCGAAGACGATCGACAGCGGCAGCAGCAGGCGCAGCGTGATCCGGGTCAGGTCGACCCAGAAGTTGCCGACCCGGTCGGTCTTGGAGCGGGTGAAGCCGCGGATCAGGGTGGCGACCACCGCGATGCCGACGGCGGCGGAGACGAAGTTCTGCACCGCCAGGCCCACCATCTGCACGGTGTGGCCCAGGGTGGACTCGCCGCCGTAGTCCTGCCAGTTCGTGTTGGTCACGAAGGAGATGGCGGTGTTCCAGGCGCCGTGCGGCGTGATCGCCTTGAAGCCGAGGCTCAGCAGCAGGTGGTTCTGGATCCGCTGCAGCAGGTAGAGGAAGAGCACGCTGACGGCCGAGAAGGCCAGCACCGAGCGGAGGTAGGAGGGCCAGCGCTGGTCGGCGTCGCCGTCCACGCCGATCGCCTTGTAGAGACCGCGCTCGACCTTGAGGTGCTTGGCGGTGGTGAGGAGCTTGGCGATGTAGTCGCCCAGCGGCCGGTAGCAGAGAGCGAGCGCGCCCACCAGGGCGAGGGCCTGCAGCCAGCCCGCGAGAGTGGAGCTCATGTCAGAACTTCTCCGGGTAGATCAACGCCACGACGAGGTAGCCGACGAGGACGACGGCGACGATGAGACCTGCGAGATTCTCGACACTCACAGCTTCTCCACCCCCCGCGCGATCAGAGCGAGGACGGCGAACACGGCGACCGTGATGCCGACGAAGACGAGATCGAGCATGAGCTCCACCAGTTGCTTCAAGGAACCTGGCCGTGGGCGGCCGGGCGGCTCCACGACACCGGCGGAAGACCGGCCCGGCTAGCAAAGCGTCTGTTCGAGCCGTACCCGTCGTTCTTGACGTCCTCCATACGGGCGCAGCGGGCTTGTTGACGGGCTCCATACGGGCGGTCGAGGGCCGATCACGGCGCGATAACACGGCGGCAACGGGCCGGGCGCGGACCTGCGCGGAGCGGCGGACGGGGCCCGCACGCAGGGGCGGCGGGCTCGGGGCGGGCCCACGGGCCCGGGCGCGGCAACGGACGGGCCCCGGGCGGATGATCCGCCCGGGGCCCGTCACTGCGCTCGGTCACGCGTTCTCCGGCGCCTCGATCTGCTCGCGCTTGCGGTCGGAGGCGACCGGCTCGCCGCGGCGCACCGCGCCGGGCGCCCGGCGGGCCGGGTGGTCGGCGCGCGGCGCCGAGCGCAGCTGCCACGGCACGCTGATCACCATCACGCCGGGGGTGAAGAGCAGCCGGCTCTTCAGCCAGAGCGCGGACTGGTTGTGCAGCAGGTGCTCCCACCAGTGGCCGACCACGTACTCCGGGATGAAGACGGCGACCGCGTCCCTGGGGCTGGTGCGGCGCACCGAGCGCACGTAGGCCACCACCGGCTTGGTGATCTCGCGGTAGGGCGAGTCCAGCACCTTGAGCGGCACCCGGATGTCGAACGCGCTCCACTGCTCCTTGAGGTCGTCGGTGTCGTCCTTCTCCACCGAGACCGTGACCGCCTCCAGGATGTCCGGCCGGAAGGCCTCGGCGTAGCCGATCGCCCGCAGCGTGGCCTTGTGCAGCTTGGAGACCAGGACCATGCCGTGCACCTTGGACGGGCGGACCGCCTCGGCGTGCGGGTCGTCCACCGCCAGCTCCTCGGCCACCGAGTCGTAGTGCCGGCGGATGCCGCGCATCATCACGAAGAGCACGATCGCCGCGACCACGGCCAGCCAGGCGCCCTCGGTGAACTTGGTGATCATCACGATCACCAGCACCAGCGCGGTGATGATCGCGCCGAAGCCGTTGATCACCCGGGACCGCTTGGCGGCGTTGCGCACGGCCGGCTCGGCATCGCTGTCCAGCACCTCGTTCCAGTGCCGGACCATGCCGATCTGGGACAGCGTGAAGGAGGTGAAGACGCCCAGGATGTACAGGTGGATCAGGTTGTTGACGTTGGCCTTGTACGCCCAGAGCAGCAGGATGTTGACCACGGCCAGCGCGATGATGCCGTTGGAGAAGGCCAGCCGGTCCCCGCGGGTGTGCAGTTGCCGGGGCAGGTAGCGGTGCTGGGCCAGGATCGAGCCGAGCAGTGGGAAGCCGTTGAAGGCGGTGTTCGCGGCCAGGATCAGGACCAGCGCGGTGGCGGCCTGGACCAGGTAGAAGAGGAAGGTGTGGTCGCCGCCGAAGATCGAGGACGACAGCTGGGCGATCACGGTCGGCTGCGAGTAGTTGTGGCAGTCGCCGGCCAGGCCGACCAGCTGGCAGCTGTCGTCGGTCTTGTGCACCTTGGCGACCAGCGCCAGCGCGGTGATGCCGATGAACATCACCACGGCGGTGATGCCCATCCACGACATGGTGGTGGCCGCGTTCTTGGCCTTCGGCGGCCGGAAGGCCGGCACGCCGTTGGAGATCGCCTCGACGCCGGTGAGCGCGGTGCAGCCGGAGGCGAAGGCCTTCAGGCCGAGGAAGACCAGCGCCACGCCGGCCAGCGTCCCGTTGCTGCCCTCCGGCGTGACGGCGTACTTGGCGCTCTCGGCCACCGGGGTGTGGCCGAACGCCATCTTCAGGAATCCGGTGATCACCATCAGCAGGATGCTGAAGATGAAGAGGTAGGTCGGGGCGGCGAAGGCCTTGCCGGACTCGCGCACCCCGCGCAGGTTCACCGCGGCCAGCAGGACCACGCACCCGACCGCGATCGGGACCCGGTAGTCGTTGAGTCCCGGGAAGGCCGAGATGGTGTTGTCCACGCCGGAGGCCACCGAGACGGCCACGGTCATCACGTAGTCGACCAGCAGGGCGGCGGCCACCACCAGGCCCGGCTTGGCGCCGAGGTTGCGGGTCACCACCTCGTACGACCCGCCGCCGCCCGGGTAGGCGTGCACCACCTGGCGGTAGGAGAGCACCACGACCGCCATCAGCGCGACGACGCCGGCCGCCACCCACGGGGTCAGGTAGAGGAACGTGGTGCCGCCGAGGGTGAGCACCAGCAGGATCTCCTCGGTGGCGTAGGCCACCGAGGAGAGCGGGTCGGATGCGAAGATCGGCAGCGCCAGCCGCTTGGGGAGCAGGGTCTCGCCCAGCTCCTCGCTGCGCATGGCCTTACCGATCACTAGGCGCTTCAGCGCCTGGGGCACGTTGAACACACGCGTGAGCGTATGCGTCCTGCGCGTACAGGCAATGGGCGACTCGCGGGGGTTCGGCAGCCTTCGTCACGGCCGGGCGGGGCGGTGTTTGCGCAGGCCAGGCGAGGTCCGACGGCGCTGGATCAAGCGTCAAAACCGCGTCAATGAGCCGCATTAAGGGCGCATCAAAGTACCGAGCCGTTATGAGAAATGCAGGGCAATCGTGATGTTTCAGCTTCGTTCGCAGGGAAAGCTGCCGATTGCCCTTGGAACGGCAGGTGCCAGGGGGGTATTCCACGGAACGGCCGTGCGCCCGGCGGACGGGTCCGCCGGGCGCACGAGAAGTCGGTTCTCGATGGTGGCGCTGGTCCGCGTGAGGTGGTTCCCGAGTGTTCCTCAGCGGCCGGCGCGTCGGCGGGCCGTGGCCCGCGGGTCGCGAGTGCGGCCCCTGGCCGCTACATCCGCAGCCGCAGCCGGCAGACCACCGCGTCGGTGCCCCGGCGCAGCGCCCGGTCGATCAGCACCCCGCGCTGGTTCTGCAGCGCCCGCTGCCAGAAGTGCACCGGCTCCACCTCGGCGATCAGCACGGTGATCCGGTCGAAGCCGCCGTCCTCTACCCGCGGCTGCCCGGCCAGGCCGTTGACGAAGCCGACCAGCGGCCGGCCGAGCCGCCGGTGCGCGTCCTGCACCTCGACCAGCGGCACCCCCGGCTGCCACAGCTCCCAGTCCCGGCGCAGCGCCTCGACGCCCTGCCGGTCCTCGGCGTCCGGCTCGGTCGGCACCACGGTGACCGCGAGCACCTCGTCCCCGAGGGTGAGCGCGGTGGACAGCGCCTCCCGGGTCAGCCGGGTGATCGAGTGCACCGGGACCACCACCAGTGAGCGCTCCGGGGTCAGCGGCCCCGGGATCCGGCCCAGTTCCAGCCGCTCGCCGATCCGCCCGTAGGCGCGGTGCACCAGCTCGAAGAGCAGCACCAGCAGCGGCAGCGCCACCACGATGCCCCAGGCGCCCTCGGTGAACTTGGTGCCGGTGACCACCACCGTGGCCACCCCGGTGAGCACCGCGCCGAAGCCGTTCAGCAGCGCCTTGCCCCGCCAGCCGGCACAACGGCACTTCATCCAGTGCTTGACCATGCCGACCTGACAGATGGTGAAGCCGACGAAGACGCCGATCGAGAAGAGCGGCACCAGGCTGTTCACGTCGCCGCCGGAGCCGACCAGCAGCACGGCCGAGACCAGCGCCAGGAAGAGCACGCCGTGCCGGTGCACCTGGTGGTCGGCGCGCAGCGCGAAGACGTGCGGCAGGTGGTTGTCGCGGGCCAGCAGGCGCATCAGCACCGGCAGGCCGCCGAACGAGGTGTTGGCCGCCAGCGCGAGCAGGACCACGGTGGAGAACTGGACCAGGTAGAAGCCGAACCCGTGGCCGAGCGAGGCGTCCGCCAGCTGGGCGAGCACCGTGACGCCGTCCACCGGCTGCAGGTGGAAGCGGCCGATCAGCACCGCCAGCCCGACCAGCATCACGCCGAGGACGGCGCCGAGCGCGATCTCGGTGTGCTGGGCCCGCTTGACCCGCGGGTTGCGGAAGGACGGGACGGCATTGGCCACCGCCTCCACGCCGGTCAGCGCCGAGCAGCCGGAGGCGAAGGCCTTGAGCAGCAGCAGGGCGCCGACGCCGGTCGCGTTGGCGGCCAGCGTGGAGGCGTGGCCGGCGGCGGCCGCGGTGCTGGCCGGGGTGGAGCGGAACAGGCCGACGACGATGATCGCCATGATCGCGAGCACGAAGACCGCGGTGGGCGCCATGAACCAGCGGGCCGACTCGGCGATGCCGCGCAGGTTCACCGCCGTCACCAGGACCAGCACGCCCAGGCAGAGCCAGACCCGGTCCGGGTAGAGCGAGGGGATCGCGGAGGTGAGCGCGGCCACGCCGGCGGTCACCGAGACCGCGACGTTGAGGATGTAGTCGATCACCAGGGAGGCGGCCGCGGTCAGCGCGGTGCGGCGGCCCAGGTGGGTCTTGGCCACCGCGTAGGAGCCGCCGCCGTCCGGGAAGGCGGCGATCACCTGGCGGTAGGAGGCGGTGAGCACCGCGAGCAGCAGGGCGATGGCCGCGGTGACCGGGAGGGTGAAGCCGAGGCCGTAGCTGCCGGCGGCGGCGAGCACCAGGACGATCGACTCGGGGCCGTAGGCGACCGAGGCCATCGCGTCCAGCGAGAGCGCGGCGACCCCGCCGAGGGCGGTCAGCTTGTCGCGGTCGCGGTCAGGGCTCTCGCCGTCGGGGGTGTTGCCCGCGCGGACCTCGCCCGGCTCGAGTGAGCCGGCGACGGACGGTCCGCCCGGCCCGGTATGCGGCGGTTCGGCCTGGACGGCGTCGGGGGTGATGGACATCGGACGACTCCTGTTGCTCGGCTGCGCTACGCATCGTCTCCGGCCGAACGGCCGACCGAGCGCTTTCCATACGCGTTCCTAACACACCGTCCGAGGGTTCTGACGCGCCATTGACGTCCGCTCAGCGGACACCCCGATCCGCCTGACCCGGTGTCAGGTGTCACGGTTTGATCAAGCCCCTACCCGCGTAAACCAGTGCGACCTGCCGCCTTCTTATTCAGTTTATGCGCTCGAAAACACCTTGAATGAATTTACCCTCAGAAATCCGTTGACCAGCGTTCACATGCTCTGGTTGGCTTCACCCCGGCAGACGGCGGACCACCCCCCACAAGGTGACTACCCTTCAGTTTCCTTGGTCCGTACCAGATCGGCGGCGTTGTTCGCGCCCGGCCCGCCGGGAATTCCCGGCACCCCTTCACCGGGAATTCTCCGGTGAATTCCCGACGGGCCGGGCGGGTATACCGGCGGGCCGCCCGAGCCGGTGCGCACCGAGGGATGCCGTCGGCTCCTGTCCACGCACCTGATCGTTCACCCGCCCACCAGGCGGTGCGGCGATCGGCATGAGAGAGGCATCCCTCCACATGGGTCTTTCCCCCACCACCCGGTCCGCGCGGTACAGCGCCATGGCCGGCCTCGCCTCGCTGACCCTCGCGGTCGGCGGCCTGACCGCCTTCGCCGCCCCGGCCCTGGCCACCGGCACCGCCGCCGCGACCCCCGCGGCCGCCCCGGCCGTCTCCGGCCAGGCCCACCACAACGCCGCCGCGCTCGCCGGCTCGCCGATCAAGAACGAGTTCAACCCCTACAGCTCCTCGCTGAACGCGAGCAAGCTCCCGGGCATCAAGCAGTACGAGGCCCAGCGGCGCGCCACCCTGGCGAACCAGGCCTCGGCTGCCGCCACCGGCGCGGAGACCCTGTCGTACGGCGGCGGCGTGGACGGCATCGGCGTCCAGAGCGGCCACTCCAAGGTCTACCTGGTCTTCTACGGTACCCAGTGGGGCACCAAGACCACCGACAGCAACGGGAACGCCAAGTTCTCGGGCGACTCGGCCGGCGCCGCGGGCGCGACCCAGCAGATGTTCAAGGGCATCGGCACCAACAACGAGCTGTGGTCGGCCGACCTGACCCAGTGGTGCGACGGGCCGAACGTGGCCTCCGGCGCCACCAGCTGCCCCTCGAACGCCAACTTCATCCCGTACCAGGCCGGTGGCGTGCTCTCCGGCGTCTGGTACGACAACGCGGCCGCCTCGCCGTCCGCCGCGACCGGCAACCAGCTGGCCCAGGAGGCCGTCAAGGCCGCCGGCCACTTCGGCAACACCACGGCCGCCGCGAACCGCGACGCGTACTACATCGTGCTGTCGCCGCACGGCACCGACCCGGACAACTACCAGGACCCGAACACGGGTTACTGCGCCTGGCACGACTGGAACGGCGACACCACGCTGACCGGTGGCGCGGCGACCTCGCCCTACGGCGACATCGCCTTCAGCAACCAGCCGTACAACATCGACCAGGGCGCCAACTGCGGCGTGGGCTTCGTCAACTCGCCCGGCACCCTCGACGGTTACACCATGACCCTCGGCCACGAGTGGCACGAGATGATGTCGGACCAGAACCCGGCCGGCGGCTGGACCAACCACACCGGTGACGCCACCTACAACGGCCAGGAGAACTCCGACGAGTGCGCCTGGCTGAAGCCCGGCACCACCGGCGGCGCCGCCATGGTCAGCTTCGCCACCGGCACCTTCGCCGAGCAGGCCAGCTGGTCCAACGACACCAACGCGTGCTCCATCTCGCACCCGATCGTCAACGGCGGCGGCTCGACCGGTGGCAACACCGTCACCGTCACCAACCCGGGCAACCAGAGCGGCACCGTCGGCAGCGCCATCTCGGTCCAGGTCAACGGCACCGACAGCGCCACCGGCGAGAGCTTGAGCTACTCGGCCACCGGCCTGCCGGCCGGCCTGTCGATCAGCGCCTCCGGCCTGATCTCCGGCACCCCGACCGCCGCGGGCTCCTCCTCGGTCACCGTCACCGCGAAGGACTCCACCGGTGCCACCGGCACCACCTCCTTCACCTTCACGGTCGCCGCGGCCTCCAGCTGCACCCCGGCCCAGCTGCTCGGCAACGCCGGCTTCGAGACCGGCAGCGCCGCGCCCTGGACCTCGACCTCGGGCGTCATCAACAGCGACATGACCAGCGAGCCCGCGCACTCCGGCAGCTACGACGCCTGGCTGGACGGCTACAACAGCGCCCACACCGACACCCTGTCGCAGACCGTCACCATCCCGGCCGGCTGCAAGGCGACCATGTCGTACTACCTGCACATCGACACGTCGAACCCGAGCTCGACCGCCGATGACACCCTGACCCTGGCTGCCAACGGCACCTCGGTGCAGACCTTCTCCAACCTGGACGCGGCGAGCGGCTACGTGCAGCGCACCGTGGACCTGTCGGCCTACGCCGGTCAGAGCGTCACCCTGACCTTCACCGGCGCCCAGAACGGCAACGGTCAGACCAGCTTCGTCATCGACGACACCGCGCTGAACGTCGGCTGACCGCTGACCGAAGCACCCCGGCGGCACTGAGCCGCCAACGCCCCTGAGCACCGGAGCCGGGGCGGGCCGGCGGGCCCGCCCC
>NZ_JBNQTI010000185.1:0-15919 GCF_050325825.1 Kitasatospora sp. LaBMicrA B282 | reverse complement strand
CCGCTCGTAATCGAGCAACACACTCGCGCAGAGCGGCACGGCAACCACCGGAATAGGGCGGCCCCGCGCACTGCGTCCTCGCTAGTGTTATTTCAAAAGGAATCTCCAACCCCGATCAGATGATCAAGGCCGGGGATGTCAACATATCTGGCGTTGACTTTTGGCACGCTGTTGAGTTCTCAAGGAACGGACGCTTCCTTCGCAGCCACTTCCGTGGCCCCTCCGGGCTTCGTTCTTTCGTGTTCTCAGCTTATCAGATCCGATCCGCTCCGTTTACCGGGCGTTTCATTCTCCGAATTCCCGCTGAGGGGATTTCCTTCGACTGACCAGCAGAGCTTATCAAAAGCTTTGCCGTGGTCCTGCCTCGGGATTTTGACTGGCCGGGCCGCACATCCGTGGATGGCCTGCCTCGACTTGCCGTGTCGTAGACACTACGCTCGGCCGGTCCTGTTGTCCAGTCCGAGCCAACCGTTTGAATCTACTAGTCGGCCGGATCCGTGTCAATGGTTCCGGCGACGTGCAGAGAAGACTACCAGGTCAGCGGGGGTCAGGCCGCCACCGGCTGAAGGTCGGCGCGGTCGGCGGCGGCGATGTCGCCGGTCTCGCCGGCGGCCGCGGCGCGGCGGCCCAGCACCAGGGCGTAGAGCAGGAAGAGGACCTCGGCCGTCACCCCGATGCCGATCCGGGCCCAGGTGGGCAGGCCCGAGGGGGTGACGAAGGCTTCCAGCAGACCGCTGACGAAGAGCACCGCGGTCAGTCCCATCGCCATCCCGATGGTGGCGCGGCCGCGCTCGGCGAGGGCGACGGCGCGGGTGCGCGGGCCGGGGTCGATCACGGTCCAGCCGAGGCGCAGCCCCAGGCCCGCTGCGACGAAGACGGCGGTCAGCTCCAGCAGGCCGTGCGGCAGCAGCAGGCCGAGGAAGAGGTCGAGCCGGCCGGCCGAGGCCATCAGGCCGATGCCGAGCGCGAGGTTCACCACGTTCTGCGCCAGCACGTAGAGGACCGGCAGGCCCAGGAAGACGCCGAAGACCAGGCTCTGGGCGGCGACCCAGGCGTTGTTCGTCCAGACCTGGGCGGCGAAGGAGCTGGCCGGGCGGTCCGAGTAGTAGGCCTGGTACGCACCGCCGGGACGGGTCAGCTCGCGCAGCTGCTCGGGGGTGGCCAGGCTGTCCCGCACCTCGGGGTGGGTCGCTATCCACCAGGCGAGCAGCGCGCTGGCCAGCAGCGAGACCACCGCGACCGGGATCCACCAGCGGCGCGAGAGGTAGAGCGCGGCCGGGAAGCTGACGCTGAAGTAGCGGCCGACCTCGCGCCAGCCGGTGTTCCGGGTGCCGGTGACCGCGGTGCGGGCCCGGGCGACCAGCGTGGTGAGCCGGCCGACCAGGGCCGGGTCGGGGGCGGTGGCCTGGACCCGGGCGAGGTGGCCGGTGACCCGCTGGTATAGGGCGACGAGTTCGTCGGCCTCCTCGCCGGTCAGCCGGCGCCGCTTGCTGAGCGTCTCCAGCCGCGCCCACTGGGCCTGGTGGGCGGCGACGAAGACGTCCGGGTCCATGCGGATCACTCCTGGGTGGGTGGGCGTCGGGGCCGGGCTGCGCGGCTGCGGCTGCGGTCGACGGCTGGTCGAGGGGTCGGAACCGGTGCTCAGCTTGCCAGAGGCCGCCGCGGACCGGACGGCCCTTCCCCGGCTTTCCGGCTCCCCCGTATGGTTTGGGCCTCGGGGGTCGGGTGCACAGCTCCGCTCCGCGGCGGACGACGCCGCGGCTCACGGTCCCTCGCCGAACGACGGACGAACGACGAGTGGAACGGGCTGGTGCGGTGAGCGACCTGGTGACGGGTGAGGCCGTCGTCCTCGGACTTCGGCCGGCGAAGCTGCCGAGCCGGGCCCTGGCCGTGCTGCTGGACCTGCTGGTGGAGTTCGTGGCGTTCTTCCTGGTCACGCTGGCGCTGGTCAGCGTCCTCAGCGACCTCGACGGCGCTGCGGCGGCCGCGCTGGTGATCTGCCTGATGGTCTTCTTCCTGGTCGCGGTCCCGGTGCTGGTGGAGACGGTCTCGCGCGGGCGGTCGCTGGGGAAGGCGGCGCTCGGGCTGCGGGTGGTGCGGGCGGACGGCGGCCCGGCGGGCTTCCGGCACGCGCTGGTGCGGGCCCTGGTCGGGGTGTTCGAGATCATCCTGCTGACCGGCGTGCCCGCGGCGATCTGCTCCTTGGTCTCGGACGACGGGCGGCGGCTGGGCGACGTCTTCGCGGGGACGCTGGTGGTGCGGGAGCGGGTGCCGCAGACCGCCGCGCCGGGGGCGCCGATCGGGATGCCGCCACAGGTGCTGCAGGCGCTGGGCGCGGACCTGGTCCGCCTCGACCTGTCCACGGTGCCGCCCGGGCTCTGGTTGGCGATCCGCCAACTGCTGGCCCGGGCAGGGCAGTTGGACCATCAGGTGGCGCTCGACATGGCGCTGCGGCTGGCCGGCGACGTGGCCGGGCGGACCGGCTGGCCGGTGCCGGCCGGGCTGCACCCGGCGCTCTACCTGGGGGCGGTGCTGACCGAGCGGCAGCGCCGGGAGTGGCAGCGCGCGGCCGTTCCGGGCGGCCTCGTCATGCCCCCGGCGGCGCCCAGCGCACCGGTGGCCGCGCAGCCCCCCGTCACCCCGTCTGCGGCACCTATCTCGCCTCCGGCACCGATCCCGCCCCCGGCACCGATCGCGCCCGCGGCACCTGCCCCGCCCGCGCCGCCTGCCGAGAACCCCGGCGGCTTCGCGCTGCCCGGCTAGCCGGCACCAGCCCCGCCCGCACCCCGCTCACTCCCAGCTCGGCCACGGGTTGGGCGGGCTGTCCAGCTCCTCCAGCTCGATCCCGGGCGCCGCGAGCAGCACGTCACCGGTCAGGTGGACCTCACGCTGTTCGCCGGTCTCCAGGTCGGCCACCTGGTAGCGCTCGACCAGCAACGGCCCGCCGTCGGTGGCGTGCTGCTCGACGCTCTGCAGGGTCCAGCCCTGGTCGAAGGTGCGCGGCGCCAGCGCCTGACCGCCGAAGCCGACCAGCCGCACCCGGGCGCTGCCGCCCTCGGCCAGCCGCAGCAGCCGGGCGGTGGCGATCAGGAAGGCCGGCGAGTCGCCGGCGAAGCCGTGCGCGTGGTCGTGGCCCTCGCTGGCGGCGGG
Source organism: Kitasatospora sp. LaBMicrA B282 (assembly GCF_050325825.1). Taxonomy (NCBI): domain Bacteria; kingdom Bacillati; phylum Actinomycetota; class Actinomycetes; order Kitasatosporales; family Streptomycetaceae; genus Kitasatospora; species Kitasatospora sp. LaBMicrA B282. The sequence goes on along the minus strand of NZ_JBNQTI010000185.1, from coordinate 12,769 downwards.
CCCGGTCGGGTCGGCCGGATCGGTGCGCACCCAGGCCACCCCGTCCACCGCTCCCCCGCGCACCTGCCAGCCGCCGGAGCGCAGTTCCAGCCGCAGCGGTCGGGCCCGCGAGTCGAGGGTGAGGTCGACCGTGCCGAGTTGGTCGCCGTCCGGCGTGAAGCTCTTGGAGACGTAGCGCCAGCCGGCGGGCCCGGGTGCGCAGCTGAAGCGCTCGCTGCCGAGCGGGGTCCCGTCGTGCGGGTCGTGCAGGGAGTAGCGGCCGTTGGGCATGGATCGAAGCCTACGTGCAACCTTCCGGTGCACCGGTTGCATCAGGGAGGCGGGCGGCGCCGCGACGGCGCCGGGGAGCGGCCCACGAGAGAGGCGACCGTCGGACATGGCGCGGACCGACCGGGACACGGAGTTCACCGAGTTCGTCGCCTCCCGTGCGGGGTGGCTGCGCAGCGTGGCCTACCTGCTCTGCGGGGACTGGCATTGGGCGGACGACCTGGTGCAGGAGTGCATCACCAAGCTCTACACCCACTGGGGCCGGGCCTCCCGGGCCGAGAACCTGGACGGGTACGCCCGGCGGGTGCTGGTGAACACCTTCCTGGCCGAGCGCCGCTCGGGGTGGGGACGGTGGGTCGCGCGACTGCGCGGCGAGCCCGGGCCGGAGCTGGATCACCCGGTCGAGCCGACGGACCTGGACGCGGCCCTGGACCTGCGGCAGGCGCTGGCCGCGTTACCGCCACGGCAGCGGGCCACGGTGGTGCTGCGGTACTACTGCGACCTGTCCGTGGAGCAGACCGCCGAGGCGCTCGACTGCTCGGCCGGCAACGTCAAGAGTCAGACCTCGCGCGGCCTGGGGGCGCTGCGCCGACAGCTGGACGACTCGCTGGCCGTCCTACCGGAGGGGAGCGCCGGATGAACCCGCAGCCCGAGCAGCGAGCCCGGCCGGAGCCGCAGGAGTTGACCGAACGCCTGGTGGCGCTGGCCACCGCACCGGCGCCGCGGAGCACGGTGAGCGCCGAGGCCGCGATCCGGGCCGGCCGGACCCGGCAGGTGCGCCGCCGGCTGGCGGTGCTCGGCGCGGTCACCGCGGTGGCCGTGGCGACCGGCGGGGTGGTGGCGGCGCTGCCCGAGGCCCGGCACCCGGCGCCGGCCGCCACGGACACGGCAGCCGGGCCGGCCACCGACCCGCTGGTGGTCCCGGCGACCTTCGGGTGGTTGCCGGACGTGCTGGAGGGCGTCAGCTACCAGAGCGGCAACGGACCGAACGGGCTGGGCTTCGCCCGGGCCAGCGGTAAGCCGGTGCCCGGGCCCGACATGACCCGCGAAGGCCTCGGGCTCTGGCTGCAGGTCTACCAGCCGGGGCAGGTCCCGGTGGTCGGGCCCACCTCGGCGGGCCAACTCCAGTACCAGGTGCCGGCCGCCCCGGTGAACGGGGAGCCCGCCTACTGGCTCGCGCCGAGCCCGGACTCCCCCACCGGGGCGGACACCTTCCGCTGGCAGGCGGCGGACGGCCGCTGGGTGGAGCTGACCGTCGACAAGCCCGAGTGGTTCACCCAGAGCCAGCACGACCAGGTGGTCGCGGTGCTGCCGCGGATCGCCGCCGGGGTGCGGGTGGCGGACCAGGCCCTGCCGCTGCCGTTCCGGATCACCGGGCTGTCGCAGCGACTCCGGCCGGTGCAGCAGGAGACGACCTGGAACGAGCACTGGGCCGACGTGCAGGCCTGGCGCGGCAGCTTCGACTTCCGGGTGGCCGGGACCCAGGACGTGATCGGCGTGACGGTGGGCCCCGAACCGTACTACCCCGGGTCGGACCCGGGCCAGGTTCCGAACTCCCCCACCGAGGTGTCGAGCTGCCTGCGCGGCAACGGCCTGCGGCTCTGCGCCGACTCGCAGCAGGGCCTGGCCGCCTTCGCTCCCGTCGGCGGAGTGCAGGCCTTCCTGCAGAAGGTGCAGTTGCTGGGCATCGACCCCGAGGGATGGACCGCCGACGTCCTGGCCGGCTGACGCCGGACGGGCCGGGAACGGGCCGGGCGGCCAGTGCTCCCACGGGGGTGGGGCACTGGCCGCCCGGCCGTTGCGCGTCCGCCGAGCTCGGCTCGGCGGGCCGTTGCTCAGTAGCGGTACTGCTCCGGCTTGTACGGGCCCTCGACCGGGACGCCGATGTAGTCGGCCTGGACCTGGGTCAGCGTGGTGAGCTTGACGCCCAGCGCGTCCAGGTGCAGGCGGGCGACCTTCTCGTCCAGGTGCTTGGGGAGCACGTAGACGCCGATCGGGTACTGCTCGGTCTTGGTGAACAGCTCGATCTGCGCGATGGTCTGGTTCGCGAACGAGTTGGACATCACGAAGGACGGGTGCCCGGTCGCGTTGCCCAGGTTCAGCAGGCGGCCCTCGGAGAGCACGATGATGGTGCGGCCGTCGGCCTTGCGCCACTCGTGCACCTGCGGCTTGACCTCGGTCTTGACGACGCCCGGGAGCTTCGCCAGGCCGGCCATGTCGATCTCGTTGTCGAAGTGGCCGATGTTGCCGACGATGGCCTGGTGCTTCATCCGCTCCATGTGCGCGGCGAGGATGATGTCCTTGTTGCCGGTGGTGGTGATGAAGATGTCGGCGATCTCGACGACGTCGTCCAGGGTGGCCACCTGGTAGCCGTCCATCGCGGCCTGCAGCGCGCAGATCGGGTCGATCTCGGTGACGATGACCCGGGCGCCCTGGCCGCGCAGCGACTCGGCGCAGCCCTTGCCCACGTCGCCGTAGCCGCAGACGACCGCGACCTTGCCGCCGATCAGCACGTCGGTGGCCCGGTTGATGCCGTCGATCAGCGAGTGGCGGCAGCCGTACTTGTTGTCGAACTTCGACTTGGTCACCGAGTCGTTGACGTTGATCGCCGGGAAGAGCAGCTTGCCGTCCCGGTGCATCTCGTACAGGCGGTGCACGCCGGTGGTGGTCTCCTCGGTGACGCCCTTGATGGTGGCGGCGACCTCGGTCCACTTGCGCGGCGACTCGGCCAGGGTGCGGTTGAGCAGCTCCAGGATGATCCGGAACTCGTCGTTGTCCGCGGTGGACGGGTCCGGCGCCTCGCCGGCCTTCTCGAACTCGACGCCCTTGTGGATCAGCAGGGTGGCGTCACCGCCGTCGTCCAGGATCATGTTCGGGGTCTGGCCGTTCGGCCAGGTCAGCGCCTGCTCGGTGCACCACCAGTACTCCTCCAGGGTCTCGCCCTTCCAGGCGAAGACCGGGATGCCCTGGGGGTTCTCCGCGGTGCCCTCCGGGCCGACCGCGATCGCGGCGGCGGCGTGGTCCTGGGTGGAGAAGATGTTGCAGGAGCACCAGCGGACCTCGGCGCCGAGCGCGACCAGGGTCTCGATCAGCACGGCGGTCTGCACGGTCATGTGCAGCGAGCCGGTGATCCGGGCGCCGGCCAGCGGCCGGCTGGCGGCGTACTCCTTGCGGATGGACATCAGGCCGGGCATCTCGTGCTCGGCGAGCTGGATCTCCTTGCGGCCGAACGGGGCCAGGGAGAGGTCGGCGACCTTGAAGTCACCAGTGGTGTCGGACATGCGGGTGCTCCTCGCTGCGTGCGGCAACTGCGTACGGGTGTGCTGGACGGCGGGGCGGCACCTGGGGCACCACTCCGCTGCGCGGCACAATCCGTCGGAGGACCTCTCTCCCTCGACCGGGGCCGGAGCCCGGATCGACCGCCATCAGCAGCGACGTTTGGCACTGGTGACGAATCTACACCGCACGTCCGCGCGGCCGGGGTCGGAACGCCCGGATTCGGCCGATCCGACCGACGCCGGTGGCAGCGGGCGGGCGCTCAGAGCGTGACGGTGGCGCGGAACAGCACGCCCGCGCCGGCGAGGACGGTGTCCGCGCCGGTGGCCGGCAGGTAGGCGGACTGGCCGCGGGTCAGTTCCAGCCGCTGGCCGGCCTGGTCCGTCAGGCTGACCGCGCCCTCGGTGCAGAGCAGGATCTGGACGGCCTCGCCGGCCAGCCGGCGCTCGGTGCCGGCGGTCAGGGCGTAGCGGGAGAGCCGGAACTCGTCGATCGGGACCGGGTACAGCTCCTCGCCGTCGGCGCCCGGCACCGGCCGGCGCACCCCCGCCTCGCCCGGTTCGAAGACGACCACCCTGAGCAGCTCGGGGACGTCGATGTGCTTCGGCGTCAGGCCGCAGCGCAGCACGTTGTCCGAGTTGGCGAGGATCTCCACGCCGGTGCCCTTGAGGTAGGCGTGCGGCACGCCGGCGCCCAGGTAGACCGCCTCGCCGGGCTGCAGCCGGAAGTGGTTGAGCAGCAGCGCGGCCAGCACGCCGACGTCGCCCGGGAAGTGCTTGGCGGCGTACCGGTAGCCGGCGAAGGCCCCGGCCCAGCGCGAGCCGGGGTCGGTGGCCAGTTCGCGGTCCAGTGCCTCGGCCAGCTCGGTGACGGTGGCGGCGACCACCACCGGGTCGGTGGAGAGCACGGTCGCCAGGGTCTCGCGCAGCGCCTGCGGGGCGGGCTTGGTGCGCAGCAGGTCGGCCAGCGGGGCCAGCGCCGGCACGGCCAGTCGCTCCATCAGCTCGGCGGTGGCCAGCGGGTCGCGGAAACCGCAGAACCCGTCGAACGGCTCCAGCGCGCAGATCAGCTCCGGCTTGTGGTTGGCGTCCTTGTAGTTGCGGTGCGCGGCCCCGATCGGGATCCCGGCGGCCTCCTCGGCGGCGAAGCCGGCCCGAGCCTGCTCGAGGTCCGGGTGCACCTGGAGGGAGAGCGGGAGGTCGGCGGCCAGCACCTTGAGCAGGAACGGCAGGGTCGGGCCGAACTTCGCCACGGTCGCGGTGCCCAGCTCGGCGGCCGGGTCGGCGGCGATCACCCGATCGAGCGACTGCGGGCCGGCACCGCGGTCCACCCGGGAGGGCTCGCCGGGGTGCGCGCCCAGCCAGAGCTCGGCCTGCGGCCCGCCGGTGGGCTCGGTGCCGAGCAGGGCCGGGATCGCGGTGGTCGAGCCCCAGGCGTAGGGGCGGACGGTGTTGGCGAGGCGGTCCATGCGGCGGCCCAGCTCCTTGGTTCGGATCGACGCGGTGCTCGGAGCGGCGTTCGTGACGTATTCGAGACCCCAGACCATAACCGACCCGACTGAACGCCGATGACCAGCCGTGCGTCAGTGCTGCTCGGCCAGCCCCAGGTAGACGGCGGCGAAGTCGGTGAGCGCGACCAGCTCGGCCAGCGCGTGCAGCGGCTCCGCGCGGGTGCCGGCCAGCTCGGTCAGCCGGACCTCGTGGTCGGCGGCCAACCGGCGGGCCCGGCGCACGGTCGGCGTGGCGGGGCCGGGCTCGGGGAGCACCTCCGGCTCCACCGGCTCGGCCGGTGCCTCCTGCGGGGTGTGCCGCAGCACCAGCACCTGCACGGTCAGCGGGTCCGGCTCCTCGACCCGGTCCCGGAAGAAGTCCCCGGGGTCGGCGCCGGCGCCCAGTCTCCCGGTGATCATGCCGCGGTGGGTGCTGAGCACCTGCGGCAGCAGGCCGGCGACGGCGGGCCGGCCGGCCCGCTCGGCGAGCATCGCGGCGAACCGCTCGGCGGCCACCGCGGCCAGCGGGCCCTCGCACCACAGCAGCGGGACGGTGCCGGAGAGCTGGGCGGCCAGGTCCTTGGCCGGGTTGAGGTAGGCGGCCGCGTCCGGGCGGTAGCGCACCGCCAGTTCGTCCAGCAGGTCGGCGGCCCGGGCCAGCTGCTCGGCGGGGGCGTCGAGCACGCCGATCCGGTCGGCCAGCGCGAGCAGCGGGGTCAGGTAGGCCCAGAGCGCGCCGACCTCCTCGGCGGGCAGGTCCGGCTCGGCGGGCTCGGCGGCCGCGCTCCCGGCGAAGGCCTCCGGGTCGGCGGCCGGCAGGTAGGGCAGCGGCAGGCCGCGCACCTGGAGCGCGGCCTCGGCCAGCGGCCGGCCCTCGGGGGCGATCACCGCGATCGCGCAGCCGCGGGCGTAGGCCTGCTCGGCGAGCTTCACCAGACCGTCCTCGGTGCCGTCGGCGGAGGCCGCCACCACCAGGTCGAGCGGGCCGGCCCAGCCCGGCAGCTGCCAGCTGTGGCCCTCGCTGAACAGCGCGGCGGGGCGGGCGTCCGCCGGGGCCAGCGGCTGCACCAGCGTGCCGTTGCCGGCCAGCGCGGCCAGCGCCTCGGCGGCCGTCAGCGCGCTGCCGTGGCCGGCCACCAGGACGGCGCGCGGCCGGCCCTCGGGCTGCAGCCCGGCCAGCCCCGCGCCCTCGGCCAGGCGCAGCGCGGTGCGGACCCGGGCCCCGGCTCCGGCCAGGGCGAGCAGGGCGTGGTCCCGGTCGGCACGCCGGAGGGCGGCCGGGTCGTCGAGCAGGCTGTCGTCGAGCATGCGGCTGGACCTCCGGGTCCGCTCCGGGTGACGGGGGCTCAGGCGGGGCGGCGGGCCTCGTCCACGAGCAGCACCGGGATGCCGTCGCGGACCGGGTAGGCCAGGCCGCAGTCGGTGCCGGTGCAGACCAGCTCGGCCTGCTGCTCGGCGGCGTCCGCGCCGGTCGCGCTCTCGCGGAGCGCGGCGTGGCAGCTGGGGCAGACCAGGATCTCCAGCAGGAAGGGTTCGATCGTCATGTCGGCGCTGCTCCGTTTCAGATGTGCTCGGCCGGGGACGCGCTGCGCCCCGACCGGTGGGTCCACCCTACCGGCCGGGGCGCAGCGTGAAGTGGATCAGGCGCGGACGATCGCCAGCACCGCGTCGCGCAGTTCCGCCATCTTGGCCGGGTCCTTGGCCTCGACGTTGAGGCGCAGCAGCGGCTCGGTGTTCGAGGCGCGCAGGTTGAACCACCAGTCGGCGCCGGCCACGGTCAGGCCGTCCAGCTCGTCGACGGTGGTGCCCTCGACGTCGGCGTAGGCGGTCTTCACCGCGGCGGTCCGGCCGGCCTGGTCGGCGACCTCGCTGTTGATCTCGCCGGAGGCGGCGTAGCGGTCGTACTCGGCGGTCAGCTCGGAGAGCTCGCCCGGCTGGCCGCCGAGGGCGGCGAGCACGTGCAGCGCGGCCAGCATGCCGGTGTCGGCGCGCCAGAAGTCGCGGAAGTAGTAGTGCGCGGAGTGCTCGCCACCGAAGACCGCGTCGGTCTCGGCCATCCGCTGCTTGATGAAGGAGTGGCCGACCCGGGTGCGCACGGCCTTGCCGCCGTGCTCGGCGACCACCTCGGGCACGGTCCACGAGGTGATCAGGTTGTGGATGATGGTCGCGTTCGACTCGCCGGCCGCCTTGGCCCGGGCCAGCTCGCGCACGGCCACCAGCGCGGTGATCGCGGACGGGGAGACCGGCTCGCCGCGCTCGTCGATCACGAAGCAGCGGTCGGCGTCGCCGTCGAAGGCCAGGCCGAGGTCGGCGCCGACCTCCTTGACCTTGGCCTGCAGGTCGACCAGGTTCTTCGGGTCGAGCGGGTTGGCCTCGTGGTTCGGGAAGGTGCCGTCGAGCTCGAAGTACATCGGGACCAGGTCGAGCGGCAGGCCGTCGAAGACCACCGGGACGGTGTGGCCGCCCATGCCGTTGCCGGCGTCCACCACGACCTTGAGCGGGCGGATCGCGCTGAGGTCGACCAGGCCGAGCAGGTGGTCGGCGTAGCCGCGCAGGGTGTCCTGCTGGGTCAGCTTGCCCTCGACGGTGCCGGCGGGCGCGGCCGGAACCGACACCGTGTCGTCGTCGTTCAGCCAGCCCTGGACCAGCTCGCGGATCTCCGCCAGGCCGGTGTCCTCGCCGACCGGCGCGGCGCCCTTGCGGCACATCTTGATGCCGTTGTACTGGGCCGGGTTGTGACTGGCGGTGAACATCGCACCGGGCAGGTCGAGCTTGCCGCTCGCGTAGTACAGCTGGTCGGTGGAGCAGAGGCCGATCTCGGTGACGTCCGCGCCGTGGGCGGCGGCGCCCTCGGCGAAGGCGCGGCTCAGCTCGGGCGAGGAGGGGCGCATGTCGTGGCCGACCACGATCGCGGTCGCGCCGGTGACCGTCACGAACGCGGCACCGAAGGCGCGGGACAGGTCCTTGTCCCACTGGTCCGGGACGACGCCTCGCACGTCGTATGCCTTGACGAGCTGCTTGAGGTCGCGCACTGCGGCTCCACCCTGGTGTGAGTACGGAACGGGCTCGGTCGGCCCTCGGTCACGATACGTCGCGCCACGGGCACGGTGTGACCCCAGGGGCCCGCCCGGACAGGGGAGCAGCGTACCGGCTGGTGATGGCGCCGGAGCAACGCTCAGTCGTCGGGCGAGTGCCTCCCCAGTGCGCCGGGAGCGCGTCGGGCGGATGCGCCGCTCAGTCGTCGAGCGAGCGCAGCACCCGCAGGTGGCCGCGGCGGCCCACCTCGGAGGACTCGCCCTCGCCGGGGCGCACCGGGCGCGGGCCGCGCTCCTGCGGGCGGGCGGCCTCGCGCACGGCGTTGGCCAGCGCCTCCAGGTCGTCACTGGAACGGCGCAGCGGTCCGCTGTCGGTGGCGAGCCGGACCACCTCCCAGCCGCGCGGGGCGGTGAGGCGCTCGGCGTGCTCGGCGCACAGGTCGTAGCAGTGCGGCTCGGCGTAGGTGGCGAGCGGGCCGAGCACGGCGGTCGAGTCGGCGTACACGTACGTCAGGGTCGCCACGGCCGGCCGGCCGCACGCGGTCCGCGAACAACGACGTACAGAGCTCACGAGGGTGGACGGTACCGCACCGACGCCGCACTGGCTAAGACCCGGTACCGCGGGCTGGTTCGTGTCGTGTCCGAGCGCGCTCGGATCCCCGTTCGCGTGGTCCATTTCCTGGCCTCCAAGGACTAGGCTCGTCATTGATATGGACAGCTCCGCACCGCCACCTCCCGACACGCGATCGCCCGCGGCGCCGCCCGCCGAGCCCGTGCGCCCTCGGCGCCGCGACCGGCACGGGCGCGGCCTGCGCGGACCGCTGGCGCCGCCGCAGGTCCCGATCTCGCTGAGCCGTTCCGAGCTGTTCGAGGACTACGTGCGCGAGTCCGTGGAGCGGCTGGAGCGCCGCTGGCCGCAGCTGATCGACGTCGAGTTCGAGGTCGACGAGGTCCCCGAGACGCCGGCGGGCGAGCCGGTCGAGCCGCCCGAGGGCGGGGTGCCGCTGGGCCTGGTGGTCCCGGCCCGGCAGGGGCACAAGAGCCGGATCGTGATCTACCGCCGGCCGGTGGAGATCCGCGCCAAGGCCCGGGAGGACCGGGCGGCGCTGGTGCACGAGATCCTGATCGAGCAGGTCGCCGAGCTGCTCGGGCTCTCCCCGGACGCCATCGACCCGCGGTACGACGAGGACTGACGGACCGCCGGGCGCCCGTGGACCTCTGACGGGCCCCCGGCACCTCGACGGTCCCCGAGCCCTGGGGCCCGGGACCGTCGGGGCCGCCGGGGATCAGTGCACCAGCACTCCGGGATCCTGCGCCGCCTGCGGGACCTGGACGTAGCTGTGGTCGTCCTGGAAGTCCTGGATGGTGAACATCGGCACGTTGTTCGCCGGCACCGCCAGCACCCGGGCCGCCACCACCGGACCGCCCGAGGTGGTCTCGATGGTGACCCCGAACGGGCCGTTGCCGCCGGACGGCTCGGGCGCCCCCATGGAGACCGTGGCACCGGCCGGGACCTGGACGTCCTTGCTGGTCGACGTGCCACCGGCGGTGTTCGCCGAGGCCGTCACCCGGACCGTCGCGGCATCACCCGTCGAGGTGATCAGCAGGGTGGACGCGCCGCCGGGCCGGTTGTCCGCGACGGTGGCCCGCCGGCCCACCGGCGCGCTGCCGGTCAGCCAGGCCGAGTCGCTCTTGCCGTTGCTCGACCGGTCGATCCGCAGCGTGGCCACCACCGGGGTGGGGTGGCTCGGGTCGCTCGGGGTCAGCCGCAGCGCCGAGGCCTGCTGGCGGCTGATGCCGCCGCCCAGGTCGACGGCGTTCACCATGCCGGCCTTGACGTGGATGGACTCGAAACCGGCCGGGGTGAACCAGCCGTTCGGGCCGGAGAGCTGGATCTTCAGGTCGGCGTCGTCGTCCCCGCCGGGCGCGGCCACGATCAGCCGGGCGCCGCTGAGGTCGGCGGGCATCCCGGGCAGCACCACGGCGGGCGCCGGGTCGACCGAGGCGGGGATCCAGTCGGCACCGGCCGAGCCGTCGGCGGCGTGCAGGAAGGCGCCCACCCGGCCGCTGCGCACCGTCACCTCGACCGCCAGGTCGGTCACCTGATCGGTGATCACCGAGCTGAGCAGCACGGCGAGCGAGCCGCCGGGCGGCACGGTGAGACCGGTGCCCGCGTCGCTCTCGATCGGACCCTTGTCGCCGTACAGCCGCAGGTCGACCACGGCGGCGGTGGGCTCGGCGTTGGTCAGGCTGACGTAGTCCTTGCGGTTGCCGGCGGTGCTGGCGCCGGCGAACCAGAAGTGGGTGCCGGCGGGCTCGCAGTCCACGCCGGACAGGCCCTGGCCGTGCGGGTCGGTCACCGTGGTGGTCTGGGTGACGGTGAAGCCGGGGGCGAAGGCGCCGGTGGCGACGGCCGTGCTGCCGACCGTCTGGTCCCCGGGGTCGGCCTGGCCGACCACCGGGACGCCCGGCTTGGCCAGCACCACGCTGGCGTTGCCCGGCTGGCCGGACGCCGGCCCGGCGGGGGCGGGCGAGGCCGGCGCACCCGACGACGACCCCGCCGGCGCACCCGACGACGACCCCGCCGGCGACCCCGACGGCGACCCCGACGGCGCACCCGACGGGCCGGCGGCGCCCGGCGGCGGCACCACGTCGCCGACCGTGGCGCTGCCGCCCGACCCGGAGCCGCCGGTGCCCGGGGTGAGCGCGGTCAGCGTGGTGCTGCCGATGACGCCCTGCATCGGCTGCGGGCAGATCAGCGCGGTCCGCTCGACCTGCGCGGCCACCGGCTTGCCGGACGGCGCGGCGGCCGGCTGCGCCGGCGGGCGCAGTTCGGCCACGCCGAACACCACGGCCAGCCCGGCGACGCAGGCCAGCAGGGACAGGCCGGTGCGGCTGCGGCCGGCGGCCGCCGTCTCGCGCGGGCGGCCGAGGGCGGGGACAGGCAGTTTCATCGCGGGTCAGCTCCGTCGTGGTGCGGGTGGCCGCTGTAGCCGGCGGGGTCGTCCGGGTGGTAGCCGCCCTGGCCGGGCAGCCAGGGCTGCTGGTCGGCGGCGCCGGTCGGGTAGCCCTGCTGGTCGTAGCCGTAGCCCGGCGGGTAGGGCGGCTGCTGCGGGTAGGACTCGCCCTGGTAGCCGGCGTCGGGGTAGGGCGGGTACGGCGTGCCGGCGTACTGGTCGCCGCCGCCGTACTGCTCGGCGTACTGGTCCCCCGGGTACGGCTGCTCGGCGGGGTAGCCCTGCTCGGCGGGGTAGCCCTGCTCGGCGGGGTAGCCCTGCTCGGCGTACTGCTCGGCCGGGTATCCCTCGCCCGGGTAGGGCGCGGCGGCGTAGCTCGGCGGGTAGGGCTGCTGCGCCGCGTACGGGTCGTAGCCGTACGGGTCGGCCTGGCGGAAGTCCTCCTCGCCGTAGCCCTCCTGCGGGTAGTCCGGCCGGCCGTACGGGTCGGCCGGGCCGGCGACCGGCTCGCCCGCGCCCGGGTCGCCCGGCTCGCCGCCGGCCTGCCCGGGCAGCCCCGGGGTGCCGTAGACGCCGGGGTCGGTCTCGAGCGGCTCGCCCTCGCCCTCGCCGCGCTCGGCCATCCGGCGGGCCCGGCGGCTGCCGGGGACCGGGGCCGCCTGGGCGGCGGCCAGCGCGGCGGCGGCCACCACCTCCTCGGGCAGGTCGTCGTCCTTGGTGCTGCGCCGGCCCGGCAGCGCGAGCACCAGGACGGTGAGGCCGAGCAGCAGCTGCAGCCAGACCCAACCGGTGTGCAGCAGCGGGGTGCTGCGGGTGACGCTGAGCTTGCCGCCGCCGGCCGGCAGCTGGAAGCCCTGCGCCCAGCCGTCGATGGTGACCGGGGTGAGCGCGGTGCCGTTCAGGGTGGCCCGCCAGCCCGGGTCGGCCTGCTCGGCCAGGTGCAGCACCCGGCCGGCCGGACCGGCCGGGATGGTGGTGCTGACCGTCTCGGAGTCGGCCGGCACCGGGACCGGTGTGGTGTTCGGTGCGGTGATCACCACCCGGGTCGCCGGCAGGCCGTTGACCTGCCAGAGCGCCACGCCGTTGTCCTGGCTCAGGGCGATCAGACCGGGGGTGGTGTCCAGCACGTTCTGGACCTTGCCGATCATCGGGCCCTGGACCAGCACGAAGGCGACGCCGAAGTTCGCCAGCGCGCTCGCCTGGTCGGCGCCGGAGCCGGCCAGCAGGCTGCCGACCAGCTTGTTCAGCTTGTCCTTGGTGGTGCCGCCGGCGTCCACCGTGCCCTCGGCCTGGCCCAGGGTCAGGCCGGCGCCGCGGACCACGGTGTAGCTGACCGCGGTGGCCTGCGCGTCGCCGCTGAGCACCAGGGTGTTGGACCGGTCGGTGGTGGTGGCCTCCTCGGCGATGAAGGCGGGCACCTGGGCGGCGCCGGTGCGGTGCAGCGGGCCGTCGGCGCCGGCGATCGCCCACCAGAAGCCGGTGCCGAGCGGGGCCAGCACGGCCGCCAGCACCACCAGCGCGGCCACCGGTTGGCGCCAGCCGAAGGCGATCCCGGCGACGCGCGCGTTGGCGCCGTCGGCGCCGATCGCGGCCGCGGCCAGCAGCGCGATGCCGGCCAGCAGGGTGGCCGGGCCGGCCCAGGCGGCCACCGGCAGGCCGCCGGAGGCCGGGGTGACGCTGGTGCCGGCCACCGCGACGGCGAAGACCAGTCCGGCGCCGGCCGCGGCCCAGGCCGCGAGCACGGC